>JAHLWV010000397.1 GCA_019057735.1 Promethearchaeota archaeon
ATTTCGGGCGGTTGAGAATGCCATCCAGGAATTGTGTCTGCTCCAAATTCACTTAAAATGATTGGTTTACGATGTTTTTCATATAATTTGTCCATTTCTTTTGAAAGGAGTTCGCAAGCTTCGTCTATGTTTCCGGGTTGCATATACCATCCGTAATATCGATTGATACATAATACTTCACAGAATTCAAAAGCTCTTTCTTTTACACTATCATATACTCCGAGACTAAAACTTCTCTTGATAAGAAAAATGTAAAAAAGAGTAAGATGTTATAGTGTTATTTCTTTTTTTTCGATAACTATCTTATAGATAATAGGTATGATATCTTTCAATGTTACATGATTCTCTTGTTTTAAGTCAGGAATTATTTCTGTGGGTTGAATAATAATTGGGATTTTCCTTTTCCTTGATTGATTAGTTATTATTGATGTAAATCCTATTGATCTTCCGCTAGACCAAATACTTTTAGGATTCAAAATAGGAAACTCAAGACCAAATCTTGGAAGATCGCTAGATGGATGAATATTCTCGATAGTTCTTTTTTGAACTCCATAATTAATTTTTTCAACGAGTTCAAATGTTAGTGCCCAAAAAGGTGCGAAAAACCAAATTTCCTCTGAGTCATCTTGTACCAGGATTGTACCTAATACAATGATACGAATATTTGATACGTAAATTCTTCCTTTTATTTGTCTACTCTTAAAAGAAAAAATTCCGATGAAGTAAATTATAATCTGTTCATTTTCAAAAAGACAATAATTTTCGAGTATATATTTTTCCATCTTAGCACACTGATGAGTAGTTAGAAATGTAGCGATCCCTGAATTATAAAATTTTAAAAATTTAAAATTGAAGATATCTGGATTTTCCAGTAGAATATCTCCAAAGAACCTATAGAAAATTTCGATGTCTATAACATTTACTTTGTTATAAACCGTTTTTAATTTTTTCATAACTGAATAATAGTCTTTTTTTTTAATGAATTCAATGGTTTCATCCCACATATTTGCTAAGAATTGATTTAGTTGATCTGAATCATAAGAAATAACACCTAACAATTTTTTACAATACATTACTGCAGCTTGTGGAATGTTGTCCCTTGGTCCTAACTGAGTCTTAACCCAAACATCAACTGGATTGCCAAAAAGACCTAAAATTTTTAAATCATCTAAATTCTGTAAACCTTTGATCTCTGTAATCTGATTATCCCATAGATGAAGTTCTTTCAACTTCTTCAAGGATTCAAGACCATTTATTTCTTTAATCCTATTATTATTTAGATTCAAACTTTTTAATTTCGAAAGTTTTTCGATTCCTTTGATCTCTGAAATTTTATTGTTTTTTAGAGACAGAATTTCTAAATTGATTAAATTTTCTAGCCCTTTAATTTCTGAAATTTGATTATTATCAAGATTTAATACTGAAAGATCTTGTAACTGTTCGAGCCCTTGAACTTGCGTTATCTCTGATATCTTCTTATTTGATATAGTTAGTGATGACCGACCATCTTTTTGCTTTCTTACATTGTACTTTTTCTTATTGTAAATTACGAACATGAATAACTTTATGAATTTTATTTGGATTATGTTAAGTATTTGTTAAATTAGGTATTTAAATATTTTTCCTAATATGATTACCAGAAAGCGTTTAATAACACAAGCGCCATCAAGTCCTCGGGGAATCTCAGAAAAACAAAAACTTCTTAAAATATTAATATAATTGAATCATCTCAACTATAGTAGGGTCTGAACAAACATCGATAATTTGTCTTTAAAAGCCTTTGTCGACGTTATTCGAGCGTCTCCAACATCAAAATCAATAACCAACATAGGTATCCCTACTTCGTCCATGAGAGCTTCCCTTAATAGCTGTGAAACGCCCCCAAATTGCTTACACGCAATACTCTGTGTGTAAATGAAGCAATCAGCGCTAAAATCTTTAGCCATTCTAATACAATCGTCTAAAAAGGGGTAATAGAACTCAGTTGATTGTTTTATCATTGGCCAACCCATAGCTTTTCTGGCCATCCCATAAAATAGAGAATCTAAATCAGCTTTGGTATCAACAGGATCGGATAAATTATAGTTGAAGATATCGAGTAAAACACTCATCCCCATTTTGCGATCCAACCATTCACATAAGGAGATATCGAAGAAGGTAAGCATGTAAGGCCAGATCGATCTTATTCGTTCTTCTCCTCCATGATGTTCCTTATTTTTGTATCTGGATTTTGCGATATCGAGTATCCTACGATAAAATGAAATGTTTTCAGAAGTTCCAGAAATAATTATTGTTGATGCAGCTGAAATTGGATTAAATATGTTTTCAATTGGGCTTGGAACCGCTTTTATTAAATCAAACAATTCCATTCTTAATTTAGAAACTTCATTCTCTACATCTAAAGCCTTTTTCATTTTATCAAAATCGGGTTCTTGACCAATTACTTCTCCCAAACTATAAAGACTTAGCTTTAATTGCTCACCGTAATATTTATAACTTTTTTCATCGTGCGAAAAGGGCATATCGGCAATAATTAGAGGAATTTTTTTTTCAAATTTGAAAAAAGGATAAGACGCACATGTGGAATCGCATGGTGCTGTTGGAGTGATAATTGCGTCAAACTGATATAAGTTTTCTAAACTCATTCCCATTGCTCCTTTTTGTGCGGAACACGTATGAAATGGGTGACCCCAATTTCCAATTACATCGTAATATTTTTCAACACCATTCATTAAAAGCGTACTTAGAAAATAAGAAACTCCTTCAATACATATAGGCACGCAATCAAAGCATTTAAGATAATCGGCTTGAAATGCAAAATGATATCCAACGATGGGCACATCTTCTCGAGCTTTTTCGAGATCTCTTCTAACTACCTTTATCATTTCTTCCAGTCCTATTGTTAAAGAGGGTATTCCTGTTTCGGGAAGGATTTTGTCTACTAACTCGTAGGTCGTTTCCATCGCGTCTAATAACATCTTATAAGGGATAATCCTATTTTCATTCTTACTTGTACTATTCACAAATTCACATCTTCCTATTTTGTTTTTATTTTGATATTTCTCTAAACTAAAGCATTTCTAAAAACGCTTCTATTCTTGTTTGAAGTCTGGTGGTATCTGCTTGGTAA
>JAHLWV010000066.1 GCA_019057735.1 Promethearchaeota archaeon
AAAAAAAAGATTATATTTTTATAATGGTTCTGGTGCTTTCAAACCAATCATTCCCAACGCTTCAGTAATTTTTAATCGAACAACAATTTTGTATTTAAAACCTTCAATCCTTTGATATGGTACCATAGATTCATATTGCAGCATCAAATACTTTTCTAAGTTTCCTTCTTTAACATCTTGAACACCTATAATATCCATTCCTTCTGGTGTTGACAATACAGCATTAGCGATAACTTCTTTTGCCAAACCTCTCACAGCCTTTTTAAATTTTTTATCCTCCTCAAGATATACTTTAGAAATTTCCTCTGCTAGATGACCCGGAAAATATGAATGAATAAACACATATGGCATTGTACTTACCTCCTTGTTTAATTAATTAAAAACTAGATAACATTCATTAATTGGAAATTTTACATTTAAGTGTTTACAATTTTGTATACCTTTTTATATCCTTCTTCTTAATAAATATTTCTGTGATTATCCGCTAAATTTAGGCCTAATCAACTTAAGTCAGATGATTTAACCTTATGAAGATACTAAATTATTCAGAAGAAAAGAAGTAAAAAGTAGGTTATTTTAATTTAATCCCATTTAGGCTTTGTTACAGAGCTATCGTCATCTTCCGTGTGAATTCTTTTCAAGTCGATGTCAGAATAACCGGGGATAATAACTTTCATCCAAAACATTCTCTCGAGCAAGTTTAACCATAAAATCTTAAAGTTATTAATCAGTACTTTGTTTATTTTGCTCAATAATTGTATCAATTAAAGGGACTTTTGCTTCTGAGAAAGTTTCTATAAATTCTTCTGTAAGTTGATATGCTTCATCATCACTTAATTGTATTGGTGGATGTTTCATAAAGTACGAAGAAGGATTATATAAAACGCCCCCGTGATTTCTATCCAAAGCTAATTTTAAACATCTTATAGCATCAACGACCACTCCCGCAGAATTAGGAGAATCTTCTACCGAAAGGCGTAATTCAAGATCTATTGGAATGTCGCCAAATATGTTTCCTTCCATTCTAATAAAGCATATCTTATTATCTCTTTGCCATGGAACCCAATCACTTGGACCGATATGAATATTTTCATTTTTCAATCGAGTTTTTGTTTGTGATTGAACAGCTTCGGTTTTTGATTGTTTTTTCGAAGCGAGTCTATGTCTATCAAGCATGTTTAAGAAATCTGTGTTCCCACCAGTATTAAGTTGATATGTACGCATGAGTTTTACACCTCGATTTTTAAAAAGGTTTGTCAATATTCGGTGGACGATTGTTGCTCCTAGTTGAGACTTAATATCATCACCAATTATTGGTACGTTCTCCTTTTTAAATCTTTGAGCCCACATTGGATCACTCGCAATAAAGACAGGCATACAGTTTATCAGACCTACCTTTGCTTTTAAAGCACACTCCGCATAAAATTTAGCCGCTTTTTCAGAGCCTACTGGAAGATAGTTTATAAGAATTTCTGCTTTTGAAATTTTTAATTCTTGTATTATTTCTTCTTGCGTTGATTCTTTTTGATCAGATAAAAGAAATGTATATTCTTCATTGTAATCATTCATATGATCTGCAAAACTATCTAAAATTTTACCCATTTTAACAATAACTTCAGTTTTAGGGATATCTTTACAAAATATTTTAGTACAATTAGGTGGTTGAAAAATAGCTACCGATACATCCGTTCCAACTTTCCTACGGTCTATGTCAAAAGCTGCAACAATTTCAATGTCACTTGACAGATATCCACCAATATCCCAATGCATTAAACCAATGGCATCATTATTTGTCTTATTTTTATAATATTGTATTCCTTGAATTAAAGCACAAGCACAATTACCAAGTCCAACAATCGCAATTTTTATTTTACTAATATTTATTCACCTCTGTAGCTTTCGTGTTGAATGTATTATATTCTGTGGGAATTAAACCAAAAGGATGAAGGTTAGAACTTTTATTAAAAAGTCTTTTTAGTTGACGATATTTTTTATGATCATCAATATCTAACCAAATTGTATTCGGAAAATCAGAATAACCAACATTTAAATCTGAATGTAATGCCGATATAACAACCTCTGACACACCAAATTTATGAAAATTTGATTCAACTTTCTTACAAATTTTTTTAATACTTTTAGTCTTTAACATAAACACTCCCATATCTAGTCGGTTGTAATCCGTTAAACCCTTTCCAATATATATAATAGAAGAATTTTCGCCATATACTTTTGTAGCATCCTCCTTGTCGTAATATCCTTTATTATACATTGGATCGGTGGCTAAAAGAATATCTTTTTTTTTATAATTCATTATCATTTTAGAAAAAACATTTTTTGAAAAAATATGATCAGCCATCGAAAGTATAGTATATTCTGAGAAAATTGTATTAAGACCTAAAAAAAGGCTATATCCATTTTCTCTCTCTGGTATCTTATTTTCAATAATATCTAATTCAAGATTTTTTAAATCATTTGGTGATTGAGCAACAGATTTTAAAATCCTATTTTTATATTTTAATTTATTAAATATTCCACTAGTCACTACTGTTATTTTTTTAATTCCTGTTTTAGTCATTCCAGCGACAATATATCCTAAAATATTCGAATTATTTAATTTTAAAAAATACTTTTTAAATCTACTGTCTATAAATTTAAATCGGCTAGAATACCCTGCTGCTAGAATTAAACCTTCTAGTTTATTATCATTTATCATTATAATCCACATTTTTCGTTGAAATTTTTAGATTGGGAATAAAAGAAAGTTGTTTAGATTATAAAAATTTCAAAAATTTATTTTTTTGTTAAGCTTTTTTGCCATAACTAAGCAGATATATTCGCAAAATATTACTTTTTTCATTTCAAGAAATTTACAAAATAATTTTTGAAATTCTTTCATATTTAAATTCCCAATTCACTCGTAATACTAATAAGATTAATAACTATATAAGTTTTGGTTTTAAATTAAGAAAATAAAAAAATCTTTTAATTAGATTAAATAGAAAGTTGTTTTAATCATAATAATTCAAATAGAAAAGCGATTCATTATTGATGTAGCTTAAATTATGTTTTTCCGATAACCTTATTATATAAAAAACCTAAACTTTGTAAAGTGTCTTTCAGTGATCTATTTTCAATTATTAGGTGTGTGTTTTTAAGATTTGGTACTTTAGAAAACAATTTTATATAAGGAATTGTTCCCTCTTCTAAAATTCCGTGTGTATCTTTCCCAAAATTGTTTGATAAGTGAATTCCAACTGTAGGGAGATTACAAATAAGTTTAATATCTTCTATCAATGCGTTAGAGTCAAGATAAAAGGTATTAAGGTGTCCTATATCAAGTATGAAGTATAAAGAAGGGAAAATACAATTGTAATACCGAATATCACTTAATTTTTCAATCAAACCAGTTGTTAATGATTTTTGCCGGTTTTCAATCGCAAATGGTATTGAATAAGAGCTAGAGGTTTTTATTAATTCTGATATTGTTTTAATTTGTTGTTTATGAGCCTGTTCTTTTACTGAAGGGATATTATAAAAAGTTTCACTAATCTTTCCAGTATGTACAACAACATAAAGAGGTTTCCATGTTTTTATAAGCTCTATTTCTTTTCTCAGTATTTTACTTGAATAACACCGTATTTTATTATCTAATGAAGCAATATTTAAATCAATAAATGATAAATGGAATGAAAGTTGTAAGTTTTTTGAATATAATTTAGTAATAAGTTTTTTTGCTTTGCTTTGATGTTCTTGGAATTTAAATATGGGATTATCTAGCTGAATTTCACAAAAATCAATATCCAAATCAATTATTGAATTTAAAATTTTTTCAAAATCCCAATTAGCACGAATTGAAATTCCTATCACACGATCATAAAGATATTAAATCCAATAAAATTTTAGTAATCTTAAATAAATAATATTATAAGTAAATAACTGAAAGAAATGCCAGCAAAAGGAGATGGTCTGGTTTCAAATTACATAAACAGACACTTTTCTCGTCCATTAACAAGTTTAATTCTGTATTTTTGGCCAAATTGTAACCCAAATTTAATTTCTATTATATCAGCTTTAACTGGAATTACCAGTTCAATATTATTTTGTATGAATTTTCCTATTATGGGAGGAATCCTTGTTCAAATATCAAGTATCATTGATGGTTCTGATGGGGAAGTAGCCCGTGCCAATGGGAGAACTTCTTTTTTTGGGGGTTTCTTTGACGCTGTAATGGATCGTTATGTTGATGTTTTTATATTTGTAGGTCTTACATTTTACTCTCTTAATATCCTTTTGATTACACATGCTTTTTTATTAGGAATAATTACTATTACGGGTGCCTATTCAATAAGTTATACTGCCGCTAAAGTAGAGTTAAAAGAAGGTATTGACTTTTCCAGAACAATTCAAGGACGAGATACAAGGCTATTTCTTGTGTTTTTAGCAGGAATTTGTGCATTTTTTACAGATTGGGCAATTCCAGTATGCTTAATTTCAATTTCAATTCTAACTCATGTATCTGTTATTTTAAGAATCAATCAAGTTAGAAAAAAAAAGGATTTTGAATAATATATTTTATATACTCTTGAAAAAAGCGTTAAAAAATTTAAATTGTAATTAGAGTTTTCATAATTAATAATACGACACCAAATTGTGTGTTACTCACATCATTACGGCATAGTGGTACCTTAAATATGTATCCTCCAGTGAAATGAACCACTAACTATGGTCTGCTGAGGTGTCATAACCAGATGTGGAAATTATTAATTTTTCTTTCATCAAAAAAAAAATTTATATAAAAAGAAATCACGTTTTTAATCATATTCTAACGATTTATAACAAAACCACCAATCATAGCCGTTAAATTCCTTAGATCTTTGTTCTGCTGTTCCTTCATCTGTTGGTGGTGGTATTATAACTTGCCGACCAATTAATTCGTTTTTTGGCCAATTTGCTGGAATTGCTACATTCTCTTCGTCTGCAATTTTCAGTGCTTTAACAATTCTAATAATCTCATCTATGTTTCGGCCAATTTCTTGTGGATAAAAGAGAATTAGCCTAATTGTTCCATTTGGATCAACAATAAAGACAGCTCTAATAGTATTAGGTCCTTTACCAGGATGTATCATTTCAAGTTTAGTGGCGATATTATTACTATTTATTGAATAACTTATGATTATTAAGATATAAATTAAATTAAAAAAAGAATGAATAATAGAATGAGGTACATAAATTTTGTTTTACTTTACATAACCTCGATTTTGGTGGATTTAGATAGATTTTCCAAGATTATTTCCCTTAATAAAGGTGTTTCGATAGATAAGAGATTTTCTTCGATGAATCCTCCTAAATCTAAACCTTCAATACCCCTTCCAAGTGTGATAAAGTCTTGACCACAGAGGATGCCTGATAAATGAATTACTAATTTAATCGTAGGCATTTATAAATTATTTAGAAGAAAAAAAGTAAAAAGGGGGGTTTTTTAATTAATCCCATGAAGCTTTTTTTACGGAATTATCGTCATCTTCCGTATGGATTCTCTTTAAGTCAATATCAGAATAACCTGGAATGATATTGAGCAATCTCCTCGTGGCATTTTCAACGTCCTTAGCCGAGGTGATGAACCTGCCTATTATTAAAATATCCGCTCCCATTTCTAATGCGTATTTGGCAGTATTTGGATCAATACCTCCAGCAACAGCAACCAAAACACGATCTCGTCCGGATGCTAATTTTTGGTCTTTATATAATTCCTTAATCTTAGGAATTACTGCCCATCTTGCTTTTTGAGCTGCATTTGAGGATTCTGAGCCAGTAGTTTGTTCCACATCAATTGCTCGATGTAAAATGACAACATCAGGGATTTGTTTTAGTTTACTCAGTTTTGCAATCGGATCATCTACTTCCATGGTATCAACAAAACCATAAATTGCTAAACGATTAGCTTCTAAAAGGAATTTATCTATAGATGAGGGCGCTGCTAAACCACTTGCAACAACAGCATCGGCAGTCGCCTCAAAGGCAAAATCCACTTCTAATTTACCAACATCTAGGGTTTTTAAATCAGCAACGATGAATTTCTGTGGAGCGAGCTCCCGTACTCTTTTTATTGCTTCCATACCATATTTCTTGAGAAATGGGGTTCCAATTTCTAAGATAATTCTGTCGCTCTTTGGCAATTGTTTTACTACTTTCATATGATGTTCAATATTTGGGTGATCCAAAGCAACTTGGATGTATGGAGGTCTCCAAAGCCTTGGTACTCTAATTCCAGCAACTGGGTGTTTTGCTCGATCTTTATCGTAGAAAATTTTCTCAATTGGCGGGTAATTCTTTAAAGCTCTCTTAATCGCCAATTTTGTTGCACTATAATTATATTGATAAATTCTCCTATAATCCTTTGCATCGGGGTGAATGAAGACACTTACGATAAGTAACCATTCATCTAGTTTATTCATGGGTATAATATTTTCTTCTACTGCATCGGCTATTGCTTTAGCAACGGCAGCTTGAGCGGGTCCAAAAATCTTATTTGCTTCTGCCATTTTGGAAATGGTTACTTTAGGTATAACGAGGCTAATTGGTTTTGTAAGAAGATTTGGTCTTATGCACGCTAAAAGCCCCCCATGGCCTATTGACGGAGAACTAAGTGCGTTTGCAAAAGATATCCCGACGGGACCATCTTTTGAACCAATTATTAAATCTATATGTGCTACGTTTTCTTCAGTACCCAAAAGGGCTTCCCCTATAAAGTAGTCACTTTTTGCCATAATCAATATAGCGCCTAATTTTTATTTATTTTTTTATGTGTTTTAGATATTATAATAAATTATTTCTTAACTACATTAAAATAGAGTTAATTCTCCATTATTAAAATTATCCTTCTCTCCTTATGAAAAAGATGCAGTGTAAATAATTATAAATATGAATGTTATTATATACCTTAGAGAATGCTCTTTAGTATTCTTCTATAGAGGAGTGAAAATTAAAAATGTCATATGCCTTATCATCAGAGAGATATCCTAAGAAGCCGGATATTGGATATATATCAGAAATATGTAGGAAAGATTTTAAAAACTTAAAAGATAATTATGGAACAGTATTAATGGAACATCTTAGTTCGTTAATCAAAGATCTTGAGAGTAAAGGGATTAAAACAGACTTATATACCAAACAAAAAGATGTTTTGGAAAGCGTAAGTGAACTGATTAAAATGGATGCGGAAGATGTAGCTTTCACTCAGTTTACCAAAGCATTTCCGTATTGCCTACCCCATCGATCCAGAATTTAGTGTCTTCTAAAGAATTGTTCAATATCTTTAGCAATTTTAAAAAGTTTTTCGAGTTTCTGAACTGATAAATCCGAAGTTTCAAAAATTATATGCTGACAATCATATTTAGTAAAATCGTTCTCTACTACTTTGATCTTAAAATAATCCCTCTCGTCCCATAATCGAGAACCAGGATAAGGAGTAGCTACAAAATAATTAATTTTATCTTCTTCATTAAAGGGTAAATTAGTAATAAAATCAATAGTCTCCTGAAATGTCGCCTCAGTTTCACCGGGTAGTCCTAATACAAAATACGCTTGTACGGGGATATTTACAGCTTTCAAATGTTTTAGTCCTGAAATTACTCGCTTAGGATCTTGGTATTTTAAATTTTTTTCCAACACTTTTAAGCTAGCGGATTCAATACCAGTGGCGATGAGTTTACAACCGGCTTCTCTTAATAGATTCGCGTCTTCAGCAGTTATGCTATCGACTCGTAATTCACAACCCCATGGAATTTTAATCTCGTTGTCGATAAATAATCTACAAAAATTATGGAAGAAAATTCTATTAATGTTTATATTGTCATAAAAGTTGATATAGTTGTACGTTTGATAAGAAAGAATATCTCTGATTTCAGATAAGATCGAATCTAAACTCCTTATTCTAGTTTTTGGAAATAATTTTTGCCTAGAACAGAATGAGCATTGGTTTGGGCATCCTCTATTGATTATTACGCTTGCTACGCGATAGTAGAAATTTTCCTGGGAGAGGAGGTATCTTGGTGGTAGCGGAATTGTTTCTATATTAATTGGTTTTGGAAACCCCGTGAAAATGACATTTCCTTCTAAATTCCTATAGGCAATGCCTTTAATTGCACCTAAATTTCTTCCGAAAGTTTGAGAGTTCATTAAGTTGTTTTTTTCTCTAATTATAAGACTCGTCAATTCAAGGAATGATGTTTCCGATTCGCCTACACATATAAAATCGATTACGGGCTCAGCTTTAAGAATCTCATTGTATTGAAATGAAACGTGAGGCCCTCCAAGGACCACAATCTTTTCTTTATTATATCTTTTTATCAATTCAGCAATCTGTTTAACCAGATAAAAGGTGTTAGTCAGAGATGTTATGCCAATTATTTCGTACTGCTCGATTTTTTCAATAATAATTTTATTTAGTTCCTCAGGCTCTAAACCATAATACTGTTCTAAATCTAAAATTTCTACGGGAATGTTATTTTGATCCAGAATCGCTGCCAAATATAAAATCCCAAGATTGGGCTCCCTAAAAAACTCCGTTTGAAATTCTGTAGGCTTAGTGGTTTTTGGATTGATTAAAAGAATCATGTTAATTACTTATGATTAGAATGGTTAGTTTAAGTTTAAGTTTCTTCATCTGACTCTATATCTGACTCTACATCAGGCAGTGAATCTGGAATTTGGAAAGCTGCCATCAACGAATCCATGTCTCCCTTGTTACTTATTTTATCTTCGTGAATTATTGGAGATTTGATGTGAAGAGAAGGTAAATTTTCATAGCTATTGACATATAGTTCAATTCCTTGAATCGTTCTGTTTCTAACAATTATTCGTGTTGAATAATTCCGGTCACTAAAGAACGTAAAACCGTTGTTTAACCGCCCCATTTTCACTAAATTAGTTGAAAATTTCTCATCTTTGAGTATTGCTTCTGGAGTATCTTCTTCGGAGTAAATATTACCTGCTATGATGAGAAAAATTCTTTTTATGACTTCCGGTTGAGCATATGAATTTATATTTTCCATAGCTTTTTTTAACCCTGGATTGTGAATGATTATTTCCCCTACAGTTCCATCAATAACACTTTTGGAAAAATCGTCTTTGTTAATAGATTGTGCTCTCCCCGGTCCAATGGATTGTACCATTACTTCTTGAAATTCGCGATCTTCTGTAGAATACATATTTAGGGCATACACTCGATAAAAAAGTTTTAATTGTTTACGGAGCATACCTGCTAAAATTCCACCATAAATTTGAAGTTTGAAAGGACTATTTTGCCCGTTATGCGTCCAGATTCTTTTTTTATTGTGATCAACAACCAAGTAAACCTTTCGACTATTCACAACATTAATGACTTCTCCTACTACAGAAACATCATCTATATCGATACTTACAAAGTATGGGAACTCCCTCACTTCTAGTACTTGAAAAATCTGCGTCATATGGATAAACCCCAATTTAGGTTTCTAGGTTTATATTTTAATAGGAGGTGATCTTTAAAATAAATTGTATTTTTTTTCGGAAATTTATAATTTGTGTTCCTTTAACTCAAAATCAATAAAATTTTTAAATTTTAGGATATTTCTTTTAGTAATTTCCTTTTTGTTAGTTCGATAATAATGAGTTCAGATAAAAGAGTTTACAAGCTTAATATTTCTGGTGGAAAAACAGGTCCAGGAAAAGGTCTATCTAAATTAATTGAAATAGATGAAAAGAAATCACGTCTTTTTGAAACGAAAAAGATTGGCGAATCGATTAATGGCGGTCTAATTGGGTTTCCTAATTACGAATTTGAAATCACAGGTGGCTCCGATTCTTCAGGTTTCCCGATGAGAAAGGACGTTCACGGTCCGGTAAAGAAAAGGATTCTCGTTTCAAAGCGAGGGATCGGGTATAAGCCTGTAAGAAAAGGTGAAAAGCGAAGAAAGATGGTTAGGGGCAACGAGATTACTTTTGACATGACACTAATCAACCTAAAAGTTTTAAAATACGGGGAAACAGAACTTTTTAAAACAGCAGGGGAATAGAAACTATAAATTACGCAGTGAGATGACAATTCCATGGTTAAAGTAAAAAAATGCTCTTTTTGTGGCTATGATATCCCAATTGGCAAAGGACACATGTATATCAAAAAAGACGGGACAATCTATAACTTTTGCACTCATAAATGTAGAATTTCTACGCTCGTTCAGAAACGTAACCC
>JAHLWV010000398.1 GCA_019057735.1 Promethearchaeota archaeon
GCTGCGGGTGTTTCTACTTCAAATGGTAATGCAAAATACTCTGGGACATAACCTCGTGATCGCCTTATGAGCTTCACTTTATCGTTGTGAATCCGTAATACGCTGTCGTCCGCTCTTTGGTATATGGGTCTATTATGAAGTAGGAAGAAATCGGCTAGATTGTTGAGTTGATCAAATATCTTTTCGTTTTCAATTGCCATAGGGATATTTGATTTGTTCCCACTTGTATAAACTAATGGTTGTTCTCCAACATGGTCAAAAAGTAAATAATGAATACCTGAATAGGGAAGCATAATCCCTATATTGTTTAAACCGGGAGCCACAAATTCGCTAATATTAGAGGCACTGAAATTACTACTTTTCTCTAAGAGCACGATTGGTCTTCGAAAAGATGTAAGAAATCGCCTTTCTTTATCTGAAATCTTTAAATAATCTTCAAGAATGCTCAAATTCGGAACCATTAAAGCAAATGGTTTATTCTTACGTTTGCCTTTCCTCTTGCGTAGTTTTAAAACCGTTTTGTCATCGTTAGCAAGGCAAACCAAATGGACTCCTCCGATTCCTTTAATTGCCGCAATTTCTCCTTCTTTAATCCTTTTCGCAGTTATCTTTAATATTTCGTCAATCGAATTTGTTTTTATAGAGGTTTTTCCTTTATCGTAAAGTTGATAATTAGGACCGCAAACGGAACAAGCAAATGTTTGGGCGTGAAATCTCCTGTTAAGAAAATCAGAATATTCTGCCGTGCACGATTCTGGTTTTGCTTCTTTGCAGAAAGGAAATTTTATCATTGTGCTCCGTTCTCTATCGTAAGGTAATTCTCTTACTGTAGTAAATCGTGGTCCGCAAACGGCACAGGCAATAAAGGGATAATTGTAATATTTTTGCAAATCTGGATTTCGCATGTCTCTCAAGCAATCATCACAAATTGCAACATCTGGAGGTAGAGTTAGACTAATACCCCTTCCTTCTTCGCTTTTTCCAATTCTTAAATCGGTAAAAGTCTCGCTTATTTCACTTTCCTTAACAGTAAGTTTTTCAATATATGATATCTTAGGTTTTTTCTTTTCTACGTTATCAATAAATTCTTCAAAATTTTCTCGATTTCCCTGTAAAGTAAGTCTAACGCCCGCATTTCCTCGATTTAAGATAACTCCTCTTAAATCGTGATTTCGTGCTAAATTATACAGAAAAGGACGAAAACCTACGCCTTGTACTATTCCCGTTATTTCCAAATTATAAGTTATATACTTCAAATAGAACTGCTAAAATCCATCATATTTTGAAACTAATCTAATAAAGTATACCTCGAAAATAAAATTAATATTTTATTATGATAAGAAATATAGAACAAATATGTAATTTCTAAGTAACTATACTTATTTGATTTATTATGACAAAAAACGATTTAAATTGGGATATGCCTTATCATCAAGCTTTTTTCAAAACTAGTCATAATTCTTTCAACATTTCCATTCGGAAACAACTTAACCACGGCGTAAGAGGACTTGAATACGACATACACGATGATAGGATTCAAGAAGTTGGCGATTTTGAAGTGTATCACTTGCCCAAACATGTTGGCACCGCAATTAATGTAGATGGAAATCCTGGAGATTTATTGCTATCCAATTGGCTCACACTATTGAAGGACTGGTCAGATGAACAGAGTAACGAACACGCACCTATAACTCTTTTTATCGAATTAAAAGATTGTATTGTTGACGCAAATAACGAACCTAGCGAGCTATATGGAATTAAAAAGTTAAATAAAGTGATACTGGATGTTTTATCACCTAACTATCTATATTCGCACGGTGATTTCAGAAAAAACAATCTTCAATGGCCTACCGTAAAGGAATTAAAAGGGCGAGTAATTATCGTATTGACGAGTTATTGGGGTGGATATTGGGCATCGAGTGAAGGAGGGTTCGATTCTCGTTTGCAATATTTAAATAATTGCTTGAAAGGAGAGGATGATGTATGCTTCGTATCTTGGATAGAAGAAGATAAAGGAAAACAAAAAGAGTATATGAAAGATAAAGCAACTTTTTGGAAATGTAGCTTAGAGTATAGCACGGAACATTACGCTAATAATATTAAGTTGCAGCGTCCCACCAGAGTTGACTACGATAAAATAAGAATGGGGCGTCACGTGAAAACATATTACGAAAAAAATTATGAGAACGGATTTAGAGCTAACTTCTTTGCGACAGATTCTTGGGCTAAGGAAAAATATAATAAAGTTTTTCCTTGGTCAATTTAAATTCATAACGAATTATATAACGCTTCTATGAGCTTCTCACTACGAGGATCACCAGTGAGCGTTGAAACCATTTTATTCATAACATAAGAAAAACTCATTTTTGCATCGAGATCAACGGCTACTACGGAACCACCATAACCTCCCCAATAAAATAGGTTTGGATTCGGACCAATTGGTAGCTCCTTATTTTGAAGCCCCCAACCTAATCCGAAACGAATTGGCACATTTAATACTAAATCATTACCATAAGACTGTTCTTCAATTGACCGTTTAATAGCTTCTTCAGATAATAAATGAATTCCATCAAGTTCACCACCGCATGCCAATGCTGCCGTTATTCGTGAAACGGATCTAGCGTTGCCATGACCATTTGCTGCAGGAATTTCAGCATTCCTCCATTCTCTAGTTTTGGTTTCCTTAATATCAATCATTGGATTTGTCAAACTTCGGATTGCAACTGATTTAGGATCTATATCACCAAAAGTACTCAAATCTATTGGGGGGGGAGCTATTAAGTCAGCAACTCTATTGTCGTGTTCTTCAGGTAATCCTATGTAGAAATCCGCCCCGAGAGGTTCAGCAATTTCTTCTCGAAAAAAAGCTCCAACGGATTTTTTGGTAATGCGTCTTATCAATTCCCCTAAAAGATATCCAAAAGTTATCGTGTGATATCCACTGTTAGTTCCTGGTTCCCACCAAGGTTTTTGAGCGGCTAAAAGTTCTACCATTAAATCCCATTTATAGAGTTTTTTAATTCGTAAAGTTTTATCCCATCCTGCTAAACCTGAATTATGACTAAGGAGATACCGAACTGGTAGATTTTCTTTTCCTGCTTGAGCAAACTCAGGCCAATA
>JAHLWV010000067.1 GCA_019057735.1 Promethearchaeota archaeon
CTTTACTTTATAGGAGATTAGAGAGAAAATTAAATGCTCTTCTACGAGGTCAAAAAATTACAACCAAAAATGTAATAGATTTGGTGATATCTAAAGAACCAAAGACAACTAAAATTAAAATCAGAAGGATCGCTAAGTTTATGGAAACAATGATTGCTATTAAAGAAGGGAAAAGTAAAGTGAAAAATGAACAAGAATTTGAAAACCTATACTTCGAGATGGAGTGGGTTGTAAATAATATATAGGAAAAAATCATAATAATCAATTTATTAAAAAAAAAATAAATCAAATAAAATTAAAAAAAAAATATAAGAGATGTGATAATAAATGGAATCCCATAATAAAGCAAAGTATTATGATAGGGAAGAATTAGATGTAGAACCAATTAGAGATATAGCACAAGAAGTACTATCAGAGGTTAGTCGGGTTATTGTAGGTTACGGCGATATCTTGCAGCAACTTTTCATAGCATTACTTGTTAATGGCCATGTCCTCCTTGAAGGAGTACCTGGTTTAGGGAAAACTGTGATGGCAAAGACATTCGCAAAAACGCTCGGTATATCCTTTAGAAGAATTCAATTTACTCCTGATTTATTACCATCAGATATTACAGGAACAAAAATATTCGATCAAAACGAAGGAGCGTTTGTACTCCAAAGGGGACCCTTATTTGCAAATATTGTATTAGCAGACGAAATTAATCGAGCCGCTCCCAAAACTCAATCTGCGCTCCTTGAAGCTATGGCAGAAAGACAAATAACTATTGAAGGAGAAACTCTTCCTCTTGATAAACCTTTCATGGTTGTTGCTACAGAGAACCCAGTCGAAATGGAGGGAACATACCCATTACCAGAAGCGCAACTTGATCGATTTATCATGAAGCTCTGGTTAGAATATCCCGAAAAAGAAGAAGAAGTTGATATAATGAGAAGACAGATATCAGGAGAGTCTCCAACAGTCGAGGCAATTACCAGTGGGGAAGAATTACTCGCGGCTCAAAGACTAATGAACATGGTATACATTGATGATAGGATATTGAAATATATTAGAGATATTGTATTAAAAACTCGAAGCCATCCTCAGATCGCTCTTGGATGTGGTCCACGAGCCTCACTTGTCTTAATGAAGTGTTCCAAAGCTAGAGCTGCTATCTTAGGGAGAGTATACGTTACACCTGATGATGTGAGAGCGTTAATTGTTCCAGCATTGAACCATCGAATACTACTAAAACCAGAAGCCGAATTAGAGGGTTTAGATGTTAAGATAGTAATCAAAAATATTGTCGAAGATATCCCAATCCCTATTTAAAGTTTTTATTTGCATTAAAAATAGAGTTAAATTTATAAGAAAAAAGTGTTAATTAATTTAGGCAAGGAGGAATAAGATGTTAGGAGGAAAGGGAAGAACTTTAGTATTATTTTCAGTTTTTTTTCTAACAGCAGGTTTTGCGTTTGAAAACTACTTCCTGATTTATTTCGCCGTACTTTTATTATTTAGCACAGTTATAAGTTTACCCTTATTCTATTACCAGATGAATATCGAAGAATTAAGAGTATATAGAGAACTTGAAAAAGAGAAAGTGTTCAAAGACGATTTCGTTCATATTAAAGTAATCGTTGAAAACACTGGTAAAAGTAGTTTTGATTTTCTTGAAATTAGAGATTACTACAACCCTCAACTCTTTAGGTTAGTATTAGGAGAAAATTTTATTTCCACTAGAATTGGTCCAAAGAAAACAATAAAGTTCAGCTACATTCTCGAGCCAAGAGTAAGAGGCGAATACCCTTTGGGGCCTCTTTCTCTAATAGTCAAAGATAGGTTAGGATTTAATTCTGTAGAAAGAGTTGTTCCGGATAGTGTATCTGATATCTTAATTTATCCACCCTATGAAGATATTAAAAGAATTGAAATTTTAGGGTCTAAGCGCTCTTTAAACTTAAATTACGGAATACAACGTTCTAAGCTAAAAGGACTTGGATCTGAATTCTATGGAATGAGAAGATATGTATTTGGCGATCAATTTAGACTCATTGACTGGAAAGCAAGTGCTCGAACTCAAAAACTAATTGTTAAAGAATACGAAAGTGAAAGAGATGTTACCGTTATGATCTTAGTAGACTCGTCTAATTCTATGGCAGGTGGTGCTATTGAAAACACAAAATTCGAGTATGCCGTTAGAGCTTGCATGCTTTTAACTAAAGTCGCATTGTCTCGTAAAGACAATGTTGGTGTTTTTACATTTTCAGATAGAAAAAATTTTAAATATTTAAAACCTGGGAGTGGAGACGATCATTTTTACCAAGTGTTAGATTTTATTGCGAGAGTAAAACCTGAGGGTAAGTCGAGATTTGTTGAAGCGATGGGTTTTTTAAGCAGCTGCTTTCAAAAACGTAGT
Source organism: Promethearchaeota archaeon (assembly GCA_019057735.1). The sequence goes on from JAHLWV010000067.1 coordinate 2,396, forward strand.
TTAATTTTCATAATATCGGATTTAGAAGCAAATGTTAAAGAAATAGGGCTAGCAATCAGAAAACTAGTAACTTTCAACCATACTATTATTTTAATCAATCCTTTCAGTCCCTGGTTTGAAATCCATGAAATTGATTTATCAACCACAGATAAAGCTCTTGCAGAAGCTATTAGCGAAGAAATGATGGAACATATTTTAATAATAAAGCAAGAAGTAAGAAATTTAGGTGTAAACATCATAACAGTTGGACCTGATGATATGATGAAGCAAGTTTTAGGCACTTATATGGAAGCGAAGAAAAAGGGGAGTGCGTATTAAAAGATGGCACGATATTACCTTTTGATACTAAAGGTTATTAATGCACTTGTTTTCTTGTGGATTTTAGTCATTTTTTTATCTATTTTTCATTTTGACGAAGTTATCACAACTAGTGAAGGGGAACTTGTTTTATCTTCATTTTTAACCAGTTTAAAGAATATTTTGACATATGTAATATTTATAGTAGTATATGGAGTTGCGTTTGTTTGTGTCATGGTAGCCTCTATTTTATTTCTATCAGTTCAACCATTCATGCGTACTCTATTAGACCAATTTTTTCGAGGATTATTGAGCCTCTGGTTTACATTCCCGAATGGTAATACACCGGAATTCAGTGAAATTCCTGATCTAATAGGTCAGGAATTCGCAGTATTCAGTGAAAATTTCTATTTAATTGCATTTCAAATATTAATAATCATCGCTATCTATTACGCTATCAAAGCATTTCTGAAAACAGATCCAAAAAACGAACTGCGAGTTGTAGGATCAATTGTTCTCATGTTAGTAGTTCCGCTTATGGTTTTTGGATTTAAAGATATGCTAGAATTATTCAATATAACACTTCCGTATTTAGAAGATCTACCCTATCCATTAGATCCATCATTAGAGGTAATTCCTATCGATAATATATTTCAATTTTTTGCAAGTCCTGTAATTCTTCTTGCTATCGCTTCTTATATATATTTAGAAATGGCTTTTCAAATAAATTATACATTCACTGTTACTAAACCATCCTTAGAACGAAGCTATCGGTTAGAAGCTCAGTTAAGCGTGTTACAAAGTGAATCCTATTATATAACTGCAAATGTTGACAAAATCAAAGAAGAAGCAAAAAAAAGGAAACAGGAATTAAAAATTGACGAAAAAGCAACTATAGGGAAATTTTTCGCTAAAACGGGAGATACATTTTCTTATGTTAAAGAAATGATAGAAAGAAGAAAATTAGAGGACGAGGAAAAAAAATTAATTACCGCTGCTTCTAAGACGAGAAGACTTGGAAGATATATACACCGGCTTTTTCAAGAAGATAGCGAAGCCCGCGATACTCTAACAGCCAGATCATCAGCCCCTAAACCTAAAAGCCTCATGGTTTCAACAATTATTAATTTTGTTTTCCGGGTTGGCTTACTTATAATCATTAGCTTTATTATTATTCATCCAAGATGGTTCATGGAAAATGTTTTTAATTTACCACCTGCAATTATGGAAAGCGTTGCAATGTATTCTCCAGAAGTTATAATAATACTATTAGTTCCACTGATACTTATATTCCCCGTGATTTCAAAGATTATTTCTTCAATAAAACATAGAAATTTAATTATTCGCTTGCAACAAGAAGGTAGGATAAAAGAGATTCTAGCTTCAGTAGGCGATTATGTAAAGAAAGAAGAAATAACAGAAGAAAAAGATCTTGAAATTCAAGAAACTACTGCATGAAACCTTCAATATCATATTTCTAAATTAATTGCAAACCTTGCTAATTCTTTCTTTTTTTCTTTTGAGACCATTAAGGTATCAAAACAATAAGTATTTATATTCATTTCCTTAACAATCGACCTTAATGCACAATCTTTATTATCGATGATGAAATGGCTTATTAGGTCTCTATAATATTGCGCCACTCCAACACAAGAAACTTCGAGTCCTAGATATTTCATCATTTTATCTGCTGGACCTTTTACAGTTGCCCCTTCTATAATTGGGCTTATTGCAATTACTTTTTGCTTAATGGCTTTCAAAGTTTTCCTAATTCCCGGAATCGTTAGTATAGTTCCAATGGAGACTACAGGGTTCGAAGGACAAATTATAACTCTCTCAGCATGCTCTATGTAATCGAGTACGCCCTTAACTGGCTTTGCTTTATCAATGCCTTGAAACTTAATGTCTAATATCCTTGGTCTACTTTTGTATCTAATAAAAAATTCTTCAAAATGCATTTCTTCTGAATCAGTTGTAATTATCGTTTGAACACTCTCATTCGTCATTGGTATAAGATGAGATTTTATCCCCATTTTTTTAGCAATTTTCATAGTAATTTCTGCTTTGTTAAATCCCTTCTTAAAAAGATCGGTTCTATAAATGTGAGTTGCTAAGTCTCGATCTCCCAAATTAAACCATTTAAAATCGTAAAATTGCTCTAAAGATTTTAAGCAATTAAAAGTTTCGTCTTGAAAACCCCAACCTTTTTCATTATCTACTATTCCCGCCAAAGTGTAAGTTATTATATCTATATCAGGGCAGATTTGTAACCCGTATAATTCTATATCGTCACCTGTATTTATTACGATCTTTAATAAAGCAGGATCAATTACATTCGCCAATCCTTCAATAAATTTAGCTGCTCCTACTCCACCAGCAAGTACTAAATAATAAATATCATCCATATTTTAACGCTCAATCTTTTTTACTTATCCTAAAGATAATCTCTCTTAATTCCTTACGATATGGTTTTTGAGTTGTTTTAGTTGAATAACCTACTGTAAAAAAAGCCATAGGTACGAAAGAACTTGGTAGTTTCAGTACTTCCTTGATAATTTGTTTTGCAAATAAAGGTGCGCAATACCAACATGCAGATACTCCTAAATTTTCAAATGCAAGAAGTAAATAGGTTGCTGAGGCGCTTATACTCTGCACTCCCATAATATACTCATTAAAATCTCGTGTACTATCCGAATTGGTCTTTAAATCGTGTGAATCCATGCATAAGAGTATTAAATAAGGTGAATTGAGAAATTGATTTCTTGTTTTATTAATTTTCTTAAAAACATAATCATCTGATTTGCCTTCTTGTATCATGTCTTCTTTCAATTTAGAATTCATCTTTTTAATCAAGGATTCACGAATCTGTCCCTTTTCAATTATAACATAACGCCAGAATTGCCCATTGTGAGAACTTGGAGCCCATCGTGCCACATCTATACAGTCTTCTATCAGTTTAATACTAATTTTTTTATCATTAAACTCTGATTTATAGCTTCTCCGAGATTTAAGAATGGTTTTAAAATTCCCATTTATGCGTTTCTCTCTAAATAAATCTATCTCGCTTTTTCTTAAAATTTTGTTTATAGAAGATTTTTCTATTATTGAATATTTATATCCCCTGACTATAACAACTGGTAATCCTTCGTCCGTTTCTCCCATGACTAATTGAGCAGCAGAAGTTAAATTGTCAATCTGTCCGATAATTGTACTCTGTAATTCTTTCCCATATAAATCCTTACTACCTCGCTTGTCTAATATTGGAGATATTCCAGAAACGCCTATAGCCACTCCTACTGCTCCCAATCTAAACGATCTTCCAAACGAGTCTGATATCAATACAGCAATTTTTTTTTTTGTTAAATTTTGAAGTGAAATCCGGATTTTTTCGGCTTCTTTATCTGAATCTAAAGGGAGCAGAGAAATTACATCCCCTTCTCCAACATTAGATTTATCGATACCTGCATTTGCACATACAAAACCGTGGTTCGTTTCAACGATCAGTACATGCTCTGCTTTTAATACTTGTCTTGATTCATCTAATATTGCTTGAATTAGCTGGGGGCTTTTATCGGGCAAATTATTTTTTCTTATCAATGGAGCCATTATATTGTGCAGATCTATAGCCTCTTGACTTGGGATGATGTCTCCTGTATTCCTTAATCTTCCCAAACTTTTCGATACTATGGTCTGGGCAATAATTACAATGTCTCCATCTTCTAATGAAATACTGTTTTTTAATAAAGCATTAAAAATAATTGATGGAATATCGTCGCTGGTTTTTATTAAGGGGATATCTTCTACCCCGAAAATTTCTATTTTTCCTCTCATAACATTAAATCTTCCTTTTTAAAAATTAAATCTTATAATTCTTTAAATCTGAATCCTTGCTTTTTGCGTATTTTTCAAATTTATCTGGAATCGCACAACACGCTGAGAAGAAATTGAAGACAACATCAGGATCATTTTTTTTTATCCACTTTAATGTATTTTTTGAAGGTATTTCAATTCTATTTATCCCAGCTTTAATCGCATATTTTTCTATATCTAATTTCACGTCCCCTCTTGGTCTCATGCACCCTAAGGAAATTTCTGTGTCTGGGTAGATAAATCTAGTAGTCGCAATTATTTTTGCGATATCACCTGGTTGAGGTCTAAGAAAATTATTTACAGAATTATTTGGAGGGATTAACGCAATCAATACTATTAAAGAGGGATCTAATCCCGATTCTTTCAAAAACTTAAGTGTTTCCAATTCTTTGTGAATCTTGCCATAGAATAACCCTATGCATATATGAGGAACGATATTTATTCCATATTTTTGCATGAGTCTGATTGCTTTTTTATAATCGTCAATATCTTTTTTTAGATGGTAAATATTGTTTATTATGTCTTTATCCATAGTAACATCAAAAGAAACGATATCAACTCCGGCGAGTGCTAATTGTTTTGCAGTTTCTTCATTAAGCAACCCAGTATGAGCGTTTATTATTAAATTCGTTTTCTTCTTGATTTCTTTAATAGTGTCTAGAAAGCTTAGTAAAGGAACTGAACCATCGGGAAGACATCCTCCCGAAATTAAAACGCCAATTCCACCATTTTTATTTAATTCTAATAAATAAGTTTTTAATTCAGAATTAGTTAGGATTTGTTTCATACCATCTAAATATTTTTTATTACAATGTTCACAGTGTAATGAACATTCACTTCCAGTAATGCTTACAGCTGGAAACCTTTTATTGGGGATATAAACTTTTATTAGATTTCCAAATTTTCTCTTCTTTATTTTATAAGCAAGATTTAAAATCGGCTCTAATTCTCTATTATCAAGCTTTAATAATGTATCATAATCTGACCATGTTTGATTACCTAATTCAAATCTCTTAATTAGATCCTTAATATCATTCATATTTTTCCAGCCAATTTTTATTAGAATATTTTTCAGAAACAAGTTTATCTGCTAAATTCAATTCATACTCTGTGAAATTTCCTTCTATCAATTTAAATCCTAACGTCGCCTCGAAACCAGCTTTAAGGTAGGATAAGAATTTCGTTTCATCATAATGGTCTAATTGTTCTTTGATGCCGATGCACTTCGCAAATACAGATTTCACCATTTTAGTTTTCCCTACATTATAGGGCGCTTTTAAAACGGAATACATAAGGTTAGGGTCAAGTTCCAATAAAATTGTTCCATGTTGAAGGAGATAGCCCTTCTTTCTTATCTGTGCATTTCCTGAAAATTTCTTTCCATCTAAAAAAATAGCTGGGCAATGAATAACTCCTTTTTGAGGCTGCAAGCCATAATATGTTAAAGCATTAACAATGCCAGCCTCTATAATTTCAAATTGTTCAATTACATTCTTAGCATTAAGTTTTTCTAGAAATTTCAAAGGACATACAATAGAATATGTAATTTCACGAATACTATCATGGAATACCGCACCTCCTCCTGTTATTCTCCGTATAACATTAAAACCGTTTTCTCTAACAGCATTCAGATCTACTTCGTTAGAAAGACTTTGATTTCTTCCAATAGATACAGCCGATGGCTCCCATTTGAAAAATCTTAGAGTGTTAGGAATTTTTTTTTCAATAGCTGCATTTAGGATTGCTTCATCTAAAGCCATATTCCTATATCCATCTCTTGTTTCTAAGGGAAGAAATCTCCACTCTCTCAAGCCTATTACCACTATTATTTATGAACTGTATTCTTTAAACTTTTAAAAATATCATCCCTCTCATGTGTTAATATTGATCTAGGATAATTATAAATAGGACCCGAGGGTCTTGATGTATAGTAAGGACGGTTGCAACCAGGACAACCCGAAGTTAAAAACGCATCCGAATTGCAAATTATATGCCACAACTCCTTCTCATTTAAATTGAACTTAACAATTTCACCAAAATTATTAAAAGTAAAGTCCTTAAGAGTTCTATTATTGCTCACCAGCAGATATCTGCCTAATTGTATTTTTCTAAAATTAAATAAATCGGGTTGGTTTAAATTTTCAAGTAATGTCCCCTTTATAGGCATAAATGCAAAAAGACTTACTCTTATTTTTAAATCGTGAAGTTTTTTAATCATTTTCAAGATTGCAATTGCAGTTTCTCCCAAACCCACGATTAAATGTGTGGTAACATTTCCCTCACCAAAAATTGTAAGCGCTTCTTTGAGATTTTGAAAGTGGTTACTCCAATTATAAGGACCTTTTACTACTTTTCCTTTTATCTGTTCAAAAATTTCAGGAGTAGCACCATCAAGAGCTATACCTACCCGATCCACACCAAGAAGTTTTAGGCGCTCTAAATTTTCTTTCCCCATCGGCGGTATAGCAATAGATATTGGGATGTTGCATCTTTTTCTAACCTGAGAAACAATTTCTTTAAGATCTTGAAAATTTTGCAAATAATTTAAGGTTTGGATGCAAATTCTTTTAAATCTTTTTGTAGGCGGCATGTAATTTAATTTCGTCAAAAAATCTTTAAAACTAAAAACTGGCCAACTAACACGAGATAATAATTCAATAGAACTTCCCGATTCTCTAGCTTGTGGACAAAAACCGCAATTTGCAGTGCAATGACCGTCTTTGTAAGTCATTAAATAACATGTCGTTGGAATGTCCTTAAATCTTACGCTCTCGTATAACCCTAGCACTGAAGCACTACCTATCGACACTCTTATCTTATCTATTGCCATTATTAAAACGAAAATTTTAGTAAAAAATACCTTTTTGAATAAGAATATACCTTAATTCAAAAAAAATTTATTGTTTAAATTATTCATGTTTATATTTTAATAAACAACATCAAAATTGATTTTGATTTAAAATGGTTAACACTGAATACGATTTTCAAAAAATTGAGGAAAAATGGCAAAATAAATGGGAACTTGAGAGAATATTTGAAGTAAAAGAAGATTTGAACAAAAATGGAAAAGAAAAATATTATGTACTCGAGATGTATCCATATCCAAGTTCTGATTTACATATCGGACACCTGCGCAACTATTCAATAGGAGATACATTTGCAAGATTTAAACGGATGAAAGGATTTAATGTTTTATATCCAATGGGGTATGACAGCTATGGATTACCAGCAGAAAACGCAGCAATTGATCATGGGATTGATCCCGAAGAGTGGACAAACTTAAATATAAAATCAATTAAAAAACAACAAAAACGGATAGGACTTTCGTACGATTGGACGCGAATGGTCTTTAGTCATGATCCTAATTATTACAAATGGGATCAGTGGTTCTTCCTGAAAATGTTTGAAAAAGGTTTAGCATACAGACAAGAAAGCTACGTGAATTGGTGTCCAAGTTGTATAACAGTATTAGCTAACGAACAAGTACAAAGTGGTAAATGTTGGCGATGTAGTTCTGAAGTTGAACAACAATTTCTAACTCAATGGTTTTTGAAAATTCGTGATTATGCTGAAGAACTCTTAGACGGTTTGGATACGGTGGACTGGCCCGATAAAGTGAAGATTATGCAACGAAATTGGATATC
>JAHLWV010000068.1 GCA_019057735.1 Promethearchaeota archaeon
GGTGGTTCTTTTATTGGTTTAGGTGGTTCTTGAACTGGTTGTGTTTGAAGTGTATTAGCTGCTTTAAGCATGGCTTTAATTTTTTCTGATTTTTCATAAAATTCCTTCCCAAGAGAATCATCTCCTAATTCAAGGCAGAGATCACTAATTTTCTCAAAAAACATTGCAGCATCCTCAAATCTTCCGCTTTCTAAAGCTTTTACAGCTTCTTCTGTATAATTATCTCGCTCTAACAAAGGCTTTAATAGAGGTGAAACTTCTGCACTCATTTCAAGAATATCAGCAATGATAGTTATCATTTTATTTCGATTTCCTGAATCCTTTGCAACCATAGAATATGTTTTTAATCCTAGTATCTTTTCTATTTGTTCTGGTTTCAAAGCATCGTCTAAATCTTGTTTATTACCAATTACGGATGTATGTGCTTGAGCGGCTTGCTCTTTTATGAGTTCTAGGAAGAATTTACTTTTTTCTATATTTTCTAAAGTAGAATCTGTTATCAATAAAACAGCATCGCTTCCTTTAATGAAATTATTCCACAAATAGCTGAACTGTTCTTGTCCGGCAAAATCCCACAAATGAAAGTGTAGTTTTCCTATTTTGATTGTAGCGATATCACCCGTTATAGTTGGAATGTGTTCCATAGGAATTTCTTCAGCTTTGATTAAACGAGTTATTGTAGTTTTCCCTACGCCAGAAAACCCTACTAACGATATCTTTGGTCTTAAATTCCTATGAATTGAATCGATTGTAGGGTCAAAAATCTCGAATGTCTTAGCATCAAACTTGTGTTGGAGTATGTCTTCAAATAAATTTAGAAACTCTTTTTTGCATTTTATTAATTCTTTTTTTATATTCTCGAAATTATCTGTTAATCCAGTAACAAATAAAAACATTAACTCTAAATCTTTTTCCGTAATGTACGATATTCTATATTTATAATAATCGTGATATTCTACATTCTTACCTCCTTTTCCGAAAGCATCTTTCATTAAATCGCTTACTAATGATTCAAAAGCTGCTTTCTTAAGTGCTTTTCCAAAATGACGATAATAGAGCAGCTCACCGCCTCTATAAATGTAAACTTGTCTTAGAATAATCTCTCACCTTATAATAGATTGTCTTTTTTTTTAATTCTTATTTTATTGCGTTGCTATGAATTTTACCAAATCTTTAATAATTGAATATTTCTTATCGCTACCTTTCTTTTCTTTGAAGGTATCTTCAATTTTCTTAATTTCTTTTGAAAAATCAAATAATGAAAACTCAGTAATTTCTCGTTCCTTATACTTCTCGTTTAATTTCTTCAAGAACACAGATATTGAGGGCATATACTTAGCTAAATTCATATTTAATCCTAACTTGGAGATTAAAATTAATTCCTCACTAAATGTAAACAAATAATTATACTCTTGAGCTTCTAATGCAAATGAGTTTATCTTATTAAGTTTAAGTTCATTCGCAATGTCTTTAGAATTAGAGATAAGTGAGAGAATCTTATGTGGGATAACTTTTCCTTTAAAAAATTCTTTTATGTTTGAGGCTAATACAATTCCATATATATTTGCTATTGCACATTCAGAATTTAGTTCCGTTTTCAGCTGTGAGATGATTTCGTCGTAGTTAATTAGATTCATAATTCGATATTTAAAATTTCTGAATAATTAATAAAGTCGAATTTATTTATATTTAATTAATCAATGTCTCAAGATAGTAATAGATAATTTATCATAATAATGAAAATATATAAACACCATTTTTTAGAACAAGAATCTGATGTTACTATAATCTCTGAATCAAAAATTGCTATAAGAGAAGCAAAAATAAGTCTTGTAAATAATCGTAAAATCTTAGAAAAATACCTGAAGAAAAATAATAAGTTTCTCACGTCTTTTTCACCAATAAAGATTACCACTGAATTTGAAATTATCAACTTAATGAGTGAAGCTTCAGTATTATGTGACGTTGGACCTATGGCTGCTGTGGCAGGTGCGTTTGCTGATATTATGTTAAACAGGATGAAATTGGGTTCTGATCCCGAATATGTTTCTGCAAAGATAGCGTTAGTTGAAAACGGTGGAGAAATTGCAGTTGACTCTGAGGAGGATATGAAAATCGCCTTATTTGCAGGGTACAACGAGTTAAACTTAAATATTGGTTTTTTAATTGAAAAAAAAACCGGTCCACTTGGAATTGGAACGAGTTCTGCAACCATAGGGCACGCTATTAGTTTAGGGCAAGCAGATGCCGTCACCATATTTGCCAGGGATGCAACTTTAGCAGATGCTGCAGCTACAAGAATAGCAAATTTAGTTAAAGGGGTTGATGTTGAGAAATCCATAAAAAACGCGTTAGATGCAGTAGAAGATATAGAGGGCGTTTATGGGGCTTTCATATCTCGAGAGAATAAAGTTGGGCAAGTAGGGAAATTACCAAAATTTTTTAAAATTGAAGGAAATAAAAATCTCGTGTTAAAAGATAAATTTGAAGGTATTTTTCCTGGAAAATACGATATTTTTAAATAACCCAATAATATGGAAGACTTTCACCGTTTTCTTTCTTAACTGAGAAAATCCTGTTTAAATAAGTTAATGAGTAATAACTTTCGTATTGTTCTTCAGTAAGTTCCCCGAAAAATTCCATTTCACCGGTTGTTAAATAATTTTTGGTTAAAAGGATGTACACATCCATATTCCTGTGTTCTTTCAACTCCTGTAAAATATTCGTTCCATTCTCGTAGAAATGATTATCAGGTACAATTAAGATATTATTGAAGGTGATAAAGTCTTGAGTTGTCGTCATAGGAAGCGAACTATTTTTCTCTTCGTATGGATAATCATAATAAAGAAAGACGGGATTCCACCCAAATTCTAATACTAACAAATTTCTATCATCAGAATTTTGTAAATACCATTGCACTGCGGTCAATTCGTTATTATTAATACTAAAAAAGTCTATGGATGAGAATAGCTCTAAGTATGAAGTTGTAGCAGAAAAACTCACAAAGAAAAGAAAAAATATTTTGATTTGTAATTTTTTTATCTTCCCTGTTTTTATCAATTTATACACGTACGAAAGAAAACCAATTGCGATAATGGGTGAGGCAAGGTAAAACAATCTTGAGATAAAACTTAAGGAGCCTCGAAGCACGTCAGAAAGAAGACCTGCTAAAATTATAAAACCAAAGGACAGTAACCATAAGAATAGCGGTTTTCCTTTGGCTTTATTTTGGAATATCACGAGCCCCCAAATTGCAAATATGACTAAGATTATGACTTCGAAACCCACAAAAATGGTTATTAAATTTAAGTTCAACCATAATAGGTTAGCAATAAAAAATCCCACAGTAAAGACTAAAGTCATTACGAAAACTAAGGGGATAAAATATTTCTCAATTGTCGTATAAAATTTAAATTTTTTCCCCATTAAAATTAAATTAAAACGTCCTTTTTCAAATTTGATTTGAGCTCTTAAGAAGGCGATAAGAAGTCCTCCTATAACTGTAATCGAAATCCCCCCAAATAACAGGTAAATCCAGGGTAAAGTGAAAACTGAGTTGAATACTCTCAGATGCCCCGTACTTATGTTCGAGATGAATAAAATTAGAAAAACAATGAAAAGTATAGCACATAGTATAAAATCAAAACCTCGCTTAAAGTCTCTAGCTAAGTATATAAGGTAAATCCAAGTAAAAGAGATAAGAAATATCAACGCTATTAGAGAGTGGGAGAGATATAGCGCAATAAAAACTATAGAGACGTACAAATAAGTAAAAGGTAAATTAGATAAGATTGTTTTCCAAGATGGTCTCTCTACTTTGATAAAATTTCTTAATCTAACATATAGCAGAAAAAAAATAGTTAGTCCTTGAATAAACACTATACTTGAAGGCCAATATTGAAATGTTAAATTAATAAAACCTAATGTAGTGATTAACAAGATAAAAATACCAAAAATCGCTAACGATTTATTTGAAAATACTCTCATTATGATGTTATAAACGATTAACGATGTTAAAGGGATAGTAAATAATACAAAGCTATTAGGGATCCATAGTAACTCTATACCTGAAAATAGGTGAAATACAGCACCATATATATGAAAACCCATTGCTCCGAAATATTCGTTCAGTGGTAAAGAATTAGCATTTACTATGATTCTAATAATTAAAATGTGATACCAAGGGTCAGTCCCTCCAAAAATCTCTACATTAACAAGTAATGCTGTGATAAACAAAACCGCAAAGATAATCAACAAAAGTCCGTTTAAGGAGAGTTTATTTTTAATATATTCTAAAACTTGGAAATCTTCATAGGTCTCTAAGGTATGATTTTTCTTAGATTCTGAAGCTATTGTCTTATCGACTTTGTTAGTCTTCTTTAAAATTAAGCTTATGATCAATAGACCGAAATAAAAGCTAAGTAATAGTGAAAAGAAGTAATATATATTTAGAGCGAACCCTGCTCCATTTCCAAAATATCCTAAAATAATGTAAAAACTCATATTGATAACGATTGTTAAGCAAATCTTCTCTAATGTATTAAATTTGATCCTTTTATAGAGTGTAAAGAAAATAGGATATGAAGGTAAGAATAAAATAACGAAAATTGAAGAAATCATTAAACAAAAACCAAAAAATGAACCTAATAATGCATTACCGTCAAAATTAAGAAGAATATCAATTCCTACTAACTTCAACAGTAAAAAAACTACAGAAATAAGTGATACAGCAAATATATAGCAATTAAAGTGCTTACGTACGTGTAGAAGTGATTTTATCAATCCTATCTTAAAATTGTACATAATCAAGAAGTTAATCATTTACCATTAAACATAAGGTTTGGTTTTTGCTCTACTTGAACAGAAAAAAAATGTCAAATAAGAAAAATTCTTATAAAGACTAGTTTTAACAATAATATGCTGAAAAATAAATGTATACTGATAACTGGAGCAGCGGGCTTTATAGGTTCATCTTTAACCGAAAGACTCTTGAAACACGACAATCTACTTATCTTGCTAGATAATTTTAACGATTATTATCCTGGTAAGGAGAAACAGTTAAACGAGATTTTGAGAAAGTACTCCCAAAATAAGGATTATAAGCTAATTAAAGGGGATTTAGTTAATCCTTCAACTCTAACTAATATTAAAGACGAAATCGATTATGTTTTTCATTTAGCTGCTCAGGCTGGAGTGAGATATTCTATCAACAATTCGTCAGAAGTAACTTATAACAATATAGTAAGCACTGTTAATGTTTTTGAATATGCAATTAAAATTGCATCAATACAAAAGGTAATATATGCGTCCTCTTCTTCGGTATATGGTAATCCCGTATATACTCCGGTCGACGAGGAGCATCCAAAAAGTCCAATATCACCTTACGCAGTTTCCAAATTATGTGGGGAAATTTATGCAGATTTGTATTATAAGGAATATAATCTTCCTATTACGTCATTAAGATTTTACACCGTATACGGCCCACGGGGACGTCCTGATATGGCTATAAGAATGTTCTTTAATTTAATGCAGCAGAATAAAGAAATACTCATATTTGGTAATGGGACTCAAAAAAGGGACTTTACTTATATATCTGATATTATTGACGGTTTAATCCTCGCAGGAGAGAAGGACAGCGCAAAGGGAGAAATATTCAATTTAGGGGGTTCCTCTCCAATCGAGGTTAACGTACTTGTCGAAAAAATGTATAGCATAACAAAATTTCAGAAAAAAATAAGATACATCGAAAAACAAAAAGGAGATGTGGAACTTACCCATTCTGATATATCCAAAGCTAGGAAATTATTGGGATTTTCGCCAAAAGTAAAAATCGATGTTGGACTAAAAAATCAATACAAATGGCAAATCTCAAATGGATTGTAGCTTATTTATAAAACCGTTTTTAATTATCTGTATTTTAATTGAATTAAGTTTATATCTTATCTCATTAATAATGATTATAGCACAAACTTAGAAAAAACCATAAATCATACTTTAAAACGTAAGGAGCCATTTTTGAAAGCTTTAGAATCTAAAAATCATTCGTCGTCTTTAATAAAAACTTTCGAAGACTCTAGTCCGGTCGACGACCCATTTCTCAATTTGTATGAATATCTTAACCAGTTTAAACCTAAAGACGACCAGATCTTAATATCAATCATATTACCTATGTATAACGAGGAACATACAATTGGGAAGGTTTTAAGAAACCTACCGAGGGGAAATTCAATAGAAATAATTGTCGTTGATGATCACTCAAAAGACAACAGCTTAAAAGAAATTGAAAGGATTAACGAAAACCATGAAATAAAAGTGATTAAGCATAACAAAAACCGCGGATACGGGGCTACTATTGTTACTGGAATAAATAACGCGCGGGGTGAGATAATAGTAACTATGGATTCTGACGGACAGCATAGTCCCTACGATCTTTTAGCAATGATTAAACCAATTTTAAACGACGAAGCTGACTACACAATTGGTTCACGATATTTAGGATCTTACTTCTATAAACTCCCTGTGTCAACTAGGTTAGGAGAATTACTCATAGAAAAACTGATCCAGATATTCTTTGGTAAAAAAATAATGAATAATCAAAATGGTTTCAGAGCTTTTAATAGGAAGGTTATATCTATTTTTAAGGATTTCAAATACGAAGGATACGCCTTTTGTACTGAGCAGATCATCAAAGCTGCGATAAAAGGTTTTAGAATTAAGGAATGCCCTATTCACCTCTACGATCGAAAATATGGTAACTCCAATATAATTTTAACCAAACTAACTATGAACCTCTTCTCTTGCATCCTTCAGTACATTCTAGTTAAATTGAATATAACAATTTTCAAAAGATTAAGCACGGGACAGATTCAGATTTACAAAAAAGCTGTTAAAGGTTCTAAAATTTTCTCCTACGCTCGATATACCAGAGATATAAATACTATTAACCCGGTGTTCTTTATTGAACGCAGTATCAAACCTGTGGCCTTATTTAAATAAAAATATCATTTATTATTCAAATCCTATTTATCAAGACTAAATCTTTTAAATCAAATTTTAATTCATTAATCTGATTAAATCTTTAGACTAAAAATTGAGCTATCAACGAGGTCTTCCCTCTAATTTTCATTAATGGTATGGAATAATACGAACATACAGAATTCCTAAGCGAAAATGATATAATTAAATTTAAATTGTATTACGCTCTTTTCTTATTAACTCATTTGTAGTATTTTCTGTTATCATTTAATCTAAACGCTCTTAAGGTTTTAATTTGAAGCTGATAAATCGCGTGAAATCAAATCGGGCTACATTCAATAGTTCTAGACCTAAATTTTCTAAAAATGCTTCAGATTTTCAAGAGATGTATAAGTATTTAGATGATCGCCCAAACGCTAAAAAACATGTTTTACTTTCTATTATTTTACCTTTATTTAACGAAGAAAAAACTATTCGGTCAATACTAGAGGATCTCCCTCGGAATAAAAGTATTGAAATCATCATTATCGATGATCATTCTTCTGATAATAGCTTAAATGAAATCCGAAAAGTAAATGGATATAATGAGTTTAAAATCATACGTCATCTCGAAAATAGTGGTTACGGCAACGCTATTATTACGGGAATGCGTTATGCAACTGGGGATGTCATCGTAAGTATGGATACTGATGGACAACACAGCCCTTCTGATATATTTAGTCTAATTAAACCAATTTTTGATGGAGAAGCAGATTATACGATTGGTTCAAGATATTTAGGCACTTACCATTACCGTTTACCCATCGCTACGAGACTAGGCGAAGTTTTCATCGAGAAATTTATTCAATTTTTCTTTGGCATTAAAATTATGAATAACCAAAATGGTTTTCGCGCGTTTGATAAAAAACTCATCCCTCTCTTCAGCGATGCAAAATTTTTAGGTTATGCGTTTTGTACTGAACAAATTCTTCAAGCAAAATTATCAGAACAGCGAATTCTTGAATGCCCTATTAAACTCTATAATCGTGAGTATGGATATTCGAAAATAATATTAAGGAAACTAACGCTTAATATCTTCGCTTGTTTACTTATTTACTATCTTAAAAAATTTTATCTAAATTTATTGAAAAAAAGGAAGACTATTAAGGGATTTCTTTGGTAAAGGTTACAAGATAAATTAGAACGGTTGAAAGGACATATTAAAATTATATACCATAAACCCTTTAAGATAATATGAAGAAAATTATAACTTGTATTGGAATTAGACCAGATATTATTCGTCTTTCCCAAATTATAAAGAAGTTAGATAAACATTTTAATAACATCATAGTTGACAGTGGTCAACATTACGATTATAACTTGAATAAGATTTTCTATGAACAGTTAGATGTTCGTCCTTCCGATTTCAACCTTGACATAAAAAGTGGAACCCACGCTACACAAGTAGCTAAGTTAATGATCGAATTCGAAAAAGTCTTGATTAAAGAAGCTCCCGTCTTTGTTGTTGTTTTAGGTGATAATAACAGTAGCTTAGGATTTGCATTAACAACCTCAAAATTAAATATTCCTCTAATCCACATAGAAGCAGGGATGCGTAGTAAGAATTGGATAATGCCTGAAGAAAAGAATAGAATAGTAATCGATCACTTAGCAGATATGAACATATGTTATTTACCTGAACACAGAGAAAATTTGACAAGAGAGGGAATTAATCCTCGTAGGTGTTGGGTTGTTGGTAATCCAATAATTGAGGTAGTTCACGCCGTGCAACCCTCATTCCACCAAAACAGCGCCTATTATTTGGTCACATGCCATCGAGCGGAAAATTTAGAGATAAAAGAAAATTTAAACAAGATACTAACATTCTTAGGGAAACTGTATCAAAAAAAGAACATTGAGATTAAATTCATACTAATGCCTAAAGCTAAGATTTTCATGGAAAAATACGGGTTTGAATTTCCTGAAGGTATCGTGCCCATTCCTCCTCTAGGATTTCTAGAATTTTTAGGAATGGAAAAAGAGGCCAAGCTCGTCTTAACTGATAGCGGAACCGTTGTAGAAGAATGTGCTATTTTTGGTACTCCTTGTATCACTATTAGAGAAAGCACTGAAAGAATAGACTTAATTGAACTTGGAGTGAATTCGCTCAGTGGTATGGATGTTGATCAAATGCTTGATACAACTGAGATGGCATTATCACACAGGATTGAGCCAGTAACTCATTATGGAAAAAATATTTCTGATAAAATTTGTAACATTCTTATTGGAAATTCATTGAATTTCTCAAAAAATTCTAGTAGGTAAAGTGCAAATAAAAAAATCGTTATATTTTCATACGATTATCATGATATTCCTTTAACTCGCCAATAGCTATTTTCGTTTCTTTCTTTTCATAGAATTTTTCTAAAATGTTATACTTTGAGGTCAAAGTGCGGTCAACTTTTTCATCTGGTTTATTGATTTGATTTATTATTAACTCTTTCTTAAATGTCTCGTTGAAAATATTCATTAACTCATACTTGTTTACTATGGTATTTGGCGTAAAATGATGAACATACGATTTCTCGAGTAGCTCATCGTAACCATTCGACACAATTATTTTTTCACAAAGTTGAGCAAATTGAAGCGTAGTTACTCCGTTCCATAAATGATGTTCATAACCTCCAATTGTACCACCTTGTGGTTGGCTAAAAAACCATTCTAACAAAAATGATTTCTGATCCTTCGCTTCGGGGCCAATTATCGAGCATCTAATTATTAACGTCGTTCCATCAAAAACTTCTCCTAAACTTTTTGACTTTCCATACACATCTAAGGGATCGTGGGGACTGTCTTCGTTATACAACCCTCCTTTACCAGAATATACACAATCAGTACCAATTTGTATTACTTTAATATTGTGTTTACTCGCATACTCAGCCAGCTGCCAGGGAAATTTTGAATTTATTGCTATTGCTCGTTTAACTCCTTCAGGATCGTTGTCTTTTGAAAATGGTTTGGTGATACCAATACAATTAATGATGTAATCGATTTTCAAGTCGATGAAGTCATTTTCTTCTAATTGCTCAAAATTATAAGCATCAAAGAGTAGATCATTCCCTTGTAAGTAATCCGTTTTTCTTACAGTTCCATAAATGTTTAAATTAGTAACATTAGTAAAATAATGATAAACCATTGAACCCAGCATCCCACTTTTACCAAGAATTAATACATTAGTCA
>JAHLWV010000069.1 GCA_019057735.1 Promethearchaeota archaeon
CGTAATTTGGACTGCCAGCTCTTGTCTTTTTGAAGTTATTACGCCTAAAGTAAAATCGTGTTGTTTAAATTCTTCTAGTTTTTCTTTGACGCCAGGTAATAAGCTGCCTTGATATAAACCTTTTTGTCTATAATATTCTCTGAAAGATGAAGATAATTTTTTTGGATTGATATTAGAAACCTTTTCAAACATGTCATCTAAAGGCGTCCCAATCATTTTTTCGATTTCTATTCGTTCAAGAGTAGGGATTTTATATTTATTGAGAGCGTAATTGAAAGAATTTACGATTCCCTCTCTGTTATCGATTAGTGTATTATCTAAGTCAAAACTTAACAGAATTTTGTGATCCTTGATGGTTTCATTCATGAACTCTACTCCTTTCTAAAAAATTATCCGAGGTATATGAAAATTAAAGAAAGAAAAAAATAAATTATTTTGGTATAAACTATAAAATCGTTAGCAAGGGATCTCCTAAAAGGGTCATACCAATTGAATCTGGATCGCTTGGACCGTGTAACGGATTCCAATACCATAACTTCATTGCTTCGCCAAATATTTTACCTTGGCTTAATGGAGTGTAGAAATAACTATTCATCGTCATACCACCTATTTTCGATGAACCAACTACTACCAAGGTGTTATTTGAAAAGAGATATTGAGTGCCTAAATTGGTTTGGTATTTAAAATTAGCAGCAGAACACGCAAATAGATTATAAAAAAGGGCTTTTGTATCAATGTTTAAAATGTCAGTATAATTTACTTTGCCTTGTGCTCCATATCCTCCTGGACCAAACAAATGTTCGTAAGGCCAAGAATGTACGAACACATGCACGAATTCATAAATATCTGTTAAGCGGGATTTATAATCTGCTGCAGTTGTATTAGAATCTGTGCTTATAGATGTTATATTCGTATATGCAGTCATATCTCCGAGCCACTCGCTTGTCCAAGCTGACCAGTCGTCATCTATGTATACTAGTTGCGAATGAGGACGAGTTAGCTGACCAGTTCTGTAAGCGTGGTTTCGAGCAAAATACTCTTGATACGCTGTCAAATGATCCGTGTTGTTTAATGATTCAGGACATATTCGACCAACCCAAATTTCAGGGTATATATCACCTGTGCCATTATTATGTGAGTCAAACAAACCGTCTGCAGCATCAAGATCAACCCATGTTCCATCTAAATCAGTTAAATATAAGTCACAAGGATAAGTTCTATTTATGTACCAGAAACTATCATAGTACTGTAATATTGCTGCTGGAAGATCTCCAATTAGAACTGCTCCTTCTAATCCATCAGGTTGAAGACTTGCATTAATTAAATCGTTTCTAAGAAGCGTAACATTAGTTTGCGACCAATTTATTATATTTACAGTGTAATTTTGGTTTATTACATCTTGTTTGTATTGATCTATTTCGTTTGAAATGCTTCCAGCTATGGTACTGTTAACATAAATCCTAACAACACCTAAATTGCTTGGCGGTGGAGTTTGATCATTGCTTGGCGGTTGTTTAAAATACGGTAGTATAATGGTTAAAGAAACAGCTACAGCGATTAATAGTGGAATAATTATTAATATTGCTTTTAATTGCTTTCTCATTTTAAAAACCTACTAAAACGTTTGAATTTGAAAGTTTTATATCCCAAAAAATCATACTTTACCATACTAATACTCGATCGTATGATATTATGGTCTTATAAATAGAATAAACAATGACCTATTTATTTATATTGTTTCTAGATCTATTGAATTGATAAACGAGTTAGTAGTACTTTCTATATCCTTTAAAAAATCTTAGCAGATACCCTATTTCTTCAGAACCGGTTATTATTCTTTGAATATCGTACGGGAAGTTTTCAAATTCAACCTCTCTTCCATCAGAGACCCACTCAATAATAATTTCCACTAGTTTCTTGTATTTTTTTACCGTATTTCCTTTTATGTCGATTTCAGAAAGTATTTTGAGTGCTTTATTGGTATTTCCGTTGAGAATTGATGAAATAGCTGCCATTATGTAAGATTGCACTATATGAGAGCTTCCGATTTTTTTTAGATTGGCAGCTTTGTAATAATATCTATAAACATTTTTGAGCATTTCATTGACCAGAAACTCCTTAGCTGTATCCAATTGTTGATAAAATTTGATACTCTCCATGATTAAGGTAGCTGCTGTATAGAATTGTTTGTTTTTTAACCCTTCTTTTGCTATAATGTTTAAACCTCTAACAATTTGGTTGAAAATGCCAAACTTATTATATTCTAAGCCACCCTCAACAGCAATATCATAGGCATTTAGATAACTTTCAGTTGAATCATTTACGTTCTTTTCTTTCCAATAATTATCTCCAGCTTTAACGTAATGTTTGTAAGTCATTTCTAAATTGTTCAATTCTTTAAAAATTACGGCTGCGTTGAAAAAATTTATAGCCGCTTCGTTGAATTCCTCAATCCCTTCAGAATAATTCCCTGCTAACACAAAACAGGAAGCAGATTCGATAAGGTTGTTATTAATCTCTTGGTAGCATAGAGCAGCGCCTCGATAATAGCGAGCAATTTTATTGTAGTTTTCCTCACATTTTTCTAATCTTTCCGCTAAGTTTATATAAGCACCAGCTTCCTTTTTAGAGTAAAAAATAAACTGTTCTTCATCATCGATAAGGTTGTAAAGAGATTTCATAACTTGTGCTATCTGAGATATCCCAAGATTATCGTTTTTTTCTTCAAAAGTGCGAAAAAGCGTGGAGAAAAACTCGATACCATCATAGATTATACTGTTGGATTTTTCAATTTCATCTAGTTCTTGGTAACATTTTGATATTTGCTTATAAGAATACGAGAGCAATTCAAAATAATGGTATTCTTTTGCGATTTCAATAACATTGAGATAATATTTTATTGCGTTTTTATAATTTACAACTTTTAGGTAGAGTCCTGCGATGTTTTCGTAGTTTTGAGCAAGTTTTCTAGTTTCGTTAAATTCTAATAGTAATTTACTTTCGCGCTTCAGATAATCTATGCTCCCTAAGAGATTCTTTTTATAAGATTTAGGTTCCTCTAATTTTTCGTAGAGCTCTGCAATTCGTACGAAAATCTCGGCTACCTCATGAAGTTTCCCTTGCAATTTAAATGAGTTTACTTCATTATTCCAATATTTGATAGTTAGTTTGTATAACTTAACAGAATGAAAAGAAATAAGCCCTTCTAATAATTCCGCTATTGAGATAAGAAATTCCCCAGCTTCAAAAAATTCTCCAGATTCAGAGATTTGATTAGCTGTTATAATAGAATCGTTAATAATTTTTTGACTTTGGTGGGTTTTTTCTTTTTCGTCTTCAATCGTATTAATTTTCATTAATGAATCTCTAACTTTCTTAAGATACTCGCCATAATCGCTAAATGAATCCTCTTGAAGAATCTGAGATCAACCCTTTAAATAAAAGTCTAATTTATGCAATAAAATTAAAATACATTCATAAAAATAATGGTTTTTACCATAATAAAAAAATCGAAATTCTTTATTTACAAAAACTAATTATTTTGACTCAAATACAAAATTGAGACAGTTTTGGTATAGTAAAATTGTAATGGATAAATTCTCAACACTTATCTATTTCAAGAATTAATTATAAATAGGTAGATGGTTTTACTTATCTTAGTAAAACTATCATAAAGGTTATCATTATTCGACAAATAGCAGATTTATTAGAAACTGGAATTGTGGAAACAATTACTCCCGAACGAGAAATGACAGTTGGCGATTTACTCAAAGAGCTAAATCTAGAAGGGAAATATTTTGGTATCCTTGTAGATGGGAAAAAAGCTGATAAAGACACAGTTATCGACAAGGACTCGTCCATTACTATACTGCCCCATATAGCTGGAGGCTAAATTAAAATTTTTTTATCTTCTCTTTATTAAAATTCTTATTTTACTTCTACCCTCATTAAATCTTCAGCAATTAATGTATTAGGAAAAATTTCCTTCGCTTCTTCCAAAAGTTCCAATAAACTCTCATCTCTATAGCGAGAGGATAGGTGTGTTAATATTAACTGCTTTGCTTCCATTTTCTTTGCAACATTTGCTGCGTCAGTAGAAGTGGAATGCTTTTTTTCTATAGCCATGTCAGATAACTCCTTAGAAAAAGTAGCTTCGTGGATTAAAATATCAGAATTTTTTCCTAATTCGATTAAATTTTTACAGGGGGCTGTATCTCCTGAGTAGGTCACTTTTCGCCCCTTTCTTTTTGGACCTACAATGCGTTCCTTTATCGGATCAATGAGCTTACCTTTATAATCGATAATTTCTCCTTCTTGTAGTTTTTTCCAGAGACTACTTTCGGGAATTCCGAATTCTATAGCTTTTTCGGGATTAAACTTGCCACTTCGTGGTTTTTCAATAAATGAATATGCGAATGCTAGAACTGAATGGTCAACTAAAGTATATTTAAGAGTGTATTTTTTTCCATCAAATATCGTATTTTCCTTCATATTCAATTTTTCTTTCGGTAATTCTGAATCCAAACCTTCATAAATTATTAATTGGTTTTGTTTTTCATCTATTTCTTTTACAGTTATGGGATAATTAGGTTTAAGACCAAGCACTTTCCTGTGAACAGAAAGGTAGAGAAAAAGGTTTACAGGTCCAAAAATAGTAACAGGGGCAGTTCTCTGGTTTAAAACGAATCTAAATAAAAGACCGGGGAGCCCGATAATGTGGTCCCCATGAAAGTGTGAAATTAATATTTTTAAAGGTTTGTTGAATTTCAAACCAGCTTCAACAAGACTTCTTTGGGTGTCTTCTCCACAATCAAATAATAGGAGTTCACTTTTATATTTAAGAGCGGTTGAAGAGAGATTTCGTTCGCGTACTGGTATAGCCGCGGAGGAACCCAAAATAATTAGTTCCATATTTAATTCTTGCTCTTCCTTAATTGAGAGATTTCTAACCTTTGCTGGATAATTTGTTTGCTTAAATCGTCCACTAGACTCTGGAGCTCTTTGAGTCTTAATTTTACATCAGGATGGATTGATTGGGATGTAGGCTTTTGAGTATGAATTTGCATTTTAAGCGCCACTAAATCAGCATTTAATTCATTTGTTTCTCGATCTTTTAATTTTATTAGGTTTTCTAACGCTTCGTATTTTTTTTTTATCCTTATTGCCTCTGTTTTGATTGTTATGATTCCTTCCTCTTTTGTTTTTAGAGCGTTGTTTGCTTCTGCTAATTGCTTTTGTAGAAAACTCGCCATCTCTCTTTGAATTTTTAATTTTCCTTCAGTCTCACTTGGAGAAAGACTTTTAAAACTATGATCTTGAGCTAGCTGAAAGGATGCTATTTGTGATTTAGCTTTACTTAACTTACTTTTTAATTCTTCTACAACGGAATGGAGCGAGTCAGTTTCCAATTCACTCTCTACGTGAATGCTAGCTAAGGTATTATCTTCAATTATTTTATTTTTATGCTCTAACTCGCTAGTTAATTGAGAAATTATATTTTGCAATTCTAATACTTGACTATTTTCTTCCGATCCCTTTTTGCTTTTATCTTTTTTTTCGAATTTCTCTAATTTCTTTTTTAGCTCGTTATTTCGTCTTTTTGCTTTATTTAGGTTATTTTGGAGTTCTTCTAAGAGAATTTTCGAGATATTACTGCTCGGAGGTTTATCATCTTTCTTAAGATCGGGAGGGGATTTACTAGAATTGTCATTAAGTTCAACAATTTGATTGTCGAGTGTAGCAATTTGATCAGTGAGCATTTCAATTTTTTTATCTTTTTCTTCTAAAATCGCGTTATATTCGTCGCTTCTGTTATCTTTACCGTTTAATCCTATTTCTCCACGTTTTAACCTTCTAATTATCGATTCTTGCTTGTTAATTTTATCTTGTAGCTCCTGTAGTAATACATTTAAAGGTGCTTTATCTTTTGCTCTAATTTCTTCTACACTAATAACAGAAGTGTCAGTATTCTTTTTTACTTCAAGCTCATATTTCTTTTGTAAGTCGATTTTTTCTTTGCGCAAAAAGCCCATTCGGTCTTTTAATTCTCTAATTTCTCGATCTCTTGCGCTAATTTCAATATTTAGTTTTTCTTCCTTGGCTTTTTTTATTTTACTCTTTGGAGCATTTTCGTCGAACATCTGCTCGTATTTCATGATCTCTGCTTCTTGACCATCAATTTTATCTAAGTTCCTATTGATTTGAATTTCCTTTTTATCTAATTCAGATTGTAAATCTTGAATTTTCCTCAGCAATTTTTCTTCTTCTGTCATTACGGTATCTTAGTGATCAATTAGATTAGAAAAAATAAGTTCATATATATTTCATCTATTTTACTTTTTTAATATTTTTCTTTCTGATAACAAAATTACCATATATCGAAATCTTTGATAGTAAATTTTTTTATCTTTGAAAGAATTGGAAATAAACTTATATAATTAAAAGCTAAGAAAGCGATAAATAATAACCCTATGATATTAATTGGCAACGATATGCTTGGTAAATAAACGCGATCGAATAATACTAAAGAGTTAATTATCATTCCAATCCCCATACTTAGTAGCACGGACGGGATGATCATGTAAAACGCTTCTAAAAAGAGTATTTTCTTAATGGATTTATATTTGGCCCCGATAGCTCTCATAATTAGGAAATCTTTAGCTTTTTCTATGATATTGCCTTTTTGATAATTATATAGCGCAAGAATCGAGATTATTGCCATCATAATAATAATGAGCGTAGGATAGAGAGTGAGAATTTCAAGATAAGAATAATTGTTCTCAAAAGTTTGATTTAAATTAACATAGCTAAAGTTCTCTCCTAGATTCCCTTGGACAATCAACTCAATATCTCCAATTACATCATTATACTCACTAGATTGTACCTTAAGCAAGAGAAGATTAATCTCATTCGAACTAAAATTTAGATCTTCTTGCATAACACTTAAATCTATATATCCCGCAGAGCCGCTGTAAAAACTATCTATAACGACTGCGGAAATATGAAATGGATGACCCGTTCCTAATTCTTCAATTCGCATACTTTGATCTAATGGATAATCGAATAGATTATATCCTAATCCGTCCCCTATCATCATATTGATAGTATCTGAAGATTCAATGTATTCGCCTTCAATCTCAAAATTTTGTATAATTTCACTCGTATTAAACCCTATTATAGGGATAATTGCTCTTCTATCTTGACCAACTGCCAAAGAACCGCCATCTTCAAAAAAATGGTATCCGTCTAACTCAGTAACGTTAAAAAAATTGATTAATCGCTGGTCAATTTTTACGATTTCAGTAAAATTAGTTAATTCTTCAACTTTAGAAAGATTAAACAGGTAATTTGTGTTAAGGAAGTCAATATTTTCTCGTGTTACCAGAATATCCGGATTGGAGAACATATTATACATTAAAGTGTAGTTTTGCAGGACATCTTTATGACCAATCGCAACAATATTTGTTCCTTGCGACTTTCTAATCCATTCTTGTGAAGAAGTCTTTAGTACAATACTCCCTAAGCCTAAAGTAAAAATTATAATAGATATAATTGTAAAAACAATTAAATATCTCTTAAATTCACCCCTCCTTCTAAGAGTATTTAGGACTGAAATTTTTACATTATACCCGATTGAACTTAACCACTTTGGAATTGTAGTTAATTTTTTTGAAGCGTCATAGTTCGAGGGAATATCTCTTGAAAATAATTTTATGGTGTTTTGTGTTCCTAATTTCCTTAACACGACTCCAGGAAACAGATAAATCCCAACTAAACACGTGATAAACAGAATAGGAATATAGAAAACATCAACTTGAAAGGTCACTAAAGCTCCTAAAAACGAAGCTATAAAGAAGAAAATTACATATGAGATAAACCCTAATATAGCTCCAATGACAAAACCAATAAGAAAAACCACATAAACTTCTGTTAAATAGAAACCATACAATCTCTGAGGGATTGAACCTAACGCCTTCATTATCGCAATATCACGCTTTTTGGTTATAATCAAAGTAGTAGTAACGATAATGACAACCACAAAAGCTAAGATTAGCACAAGAATAAGCACTAATGAATTGAAATCAATAAAAATAATGCTAATTCCACCTGAAAAAAAGAATGAATTTTCATAATCGTAGGTTATAAAACTGTTAAAACCTATCGAGGAGGTGAAATTAATTAGAAATACAGTGAACGCTATAACTAAAACGATCATCATTGTATAAGAGAAGGTGATCTCGCGTTTCCTATAGAAATCTTTTAAGGCAAAATCTAACGAAATTTTAACGGCACCGTATTTTTTTAATTTTTTGCTTACGAATTAACAGTCTATTCATTTACTATTTTACCGTCTTCAAAATTTATTACGCGATTTGCGAGTTCTATTAAGTAATCATCGTGAGTTGCAATTATAATAGTTTTTCCCTCTTGCTTCATATCGCTAAAGAGATCTCTAATAAATAAACTAGTCTTTTTGTCTAAGTTTGCGGTCGGTTCGTCTGCAATAATAATCGGAGGATCGTTTGCTAAAGCTCGTGCAATCGCAACCCTCTGTTGTTCACCGGCAGATAGCTGGAATGGTAAATGTTCTCGTCGGGCCCCTAAGCCTACTTTGTTTAAGAGATTTAACGCTCTTTCTCGTTGCTCTTGTAAACTCATTCCAGCTAATTTCATAGGAAACATAATGTTTTCTTCAGCAGTAAGAGTGCTTATAAGATTATAGTTTTGAAATATGAATCCCGAATTTATTAACCGAAATGTAGCGAGGGATTCTTCTTGTAGGTTACTAATCTTGACTCCACAAGAAAAGATTACTCCCCTATTTGGAGAGTCCAACCCTCCTAACAAATTTAGTAGAGTTGTTTTTCCGGCTCCTGATGGTCCTTTAATAATAACAAATGTGGATTCTTTAATTCCTAAAGAGACTTCATCGACTGCTTTCACAATGAAATCGCCAATTTCATAATCCTTACCTAAATTTTTTGCCAAGATTAAAAAGTTTCTTTCTTTAATCTCTCTTAAAATTGCGATGTCCTCTATATCTGGAGCCTCTTCGATAAATTCATTTTCCATTTTTAATCATTATAGTAATTCTTCTTATTATTCTTTTTTCAATAATTCTTAGTTATATAAAACCTTATGCCATCATTTTACATTTAAAGTAAATATTAGGGTGAAATTGACAGATCAGACAAAGGTTTATATAGTGCCGTGTTACAATCTAATTTAGAGAGGAAGTCAGAAATTATAAATATCCCCTAATTTCCTAATTTAAATGGTAACGTACGGAACTAAAACTAAATTTTATCCCAAAATCTTTACCTCATTATGAGGTCCAATTTCCGGCTTCTCTCTATCTTCTTTTTTCCACGAAATCATACATTTTTGTCTTCATTAAATTAGAAAATATTTATCTTAAGTAAGATATTTAATTATTAAATATTTACAAATTATAATTAGCAAAGAGAAGTCAGAAATGGATTTTGAGAAATTAACAGAACTGATTATTGAATTAGAAGTAGATGATATTGAGGCTGCTGTAAAGGAAGCATTAGAAACAGATGGAAAGGATCCTTTTGATATTATGAACGCTTTAACAAAAGGAATGGACGAAGTAGGGCGCCGTTACGAAGAAAAGGAATATTATCTTACTGAACTCGTTCTCGCTGGCGAAACTATGAAGGAAGCGTTTAAAGTTCTCCAACCAGCCTTGGCTGCTTCAGATCAATCGCAAGATAAGATAAAAATTATCATATGCACCGTTAAGGGTGACAATCACGATATCGGGAAGAATATATTAGGATCACTTTTATTGAGCAACGGATTTGAAATATTCGACCTTGGAATGGATGTAGATGAAGATACGATCGTTGCTAAAGTAAAGGAAACTGGGGCTCACATTGTGGCTTTGAGTTCATTGTTAACAATGACCGTTGAACAAATTAAAGTGGTTCACGAAGCTTTGATCGCAGCCGGACTAAGGGATTCTGTAAAACTGATCGTTGGTGGAGCTCCTTTGAACATGGAACTTGCACAGAAGCTGGGAAGTGACCTTTACGCCGATGATGCAGTTTCAGGCGTAAAAATCATCAAGGAAGCGTTTGGAAA
>JAHLWV010000399.1 GCA_019057735.1 Promethearchaeota archaeon
TTCTCGTCTCCAGTTCTTTTCCAATAACGTAATAAAAATAGTAGATTATGCGGAGTAGGAAACTTAGGAGATGTTCCGAATCCTCCGTTCTTCTTATCAAACCTTGTTGAAAGCTGAGAGTACGTACTAGTTAAAACATTTTTTGTTAAACTATTTCCTAGCGATTCTGTATTCATATCTTGTAAGGCAAAAATTATTTTCTCGCTCGACTCTAATAGTTGTTTTCTCTCGTTCTTCCATAAAGTATCTATTCGTTTTATTAAATCTATTATACCTATCCTTCCAAAACGACTGTCTTTAGGAAAATAAGTACCGGCAAAAAATGGTTTTTTATCTGGAGTCATTATAATTGTTAACGGCCATCCTCCCGAGCCAGTCATAAGCTGGCAAACTGTCATATAGATTTTGTCTATATCAGGTCGTTCTTCTCGATCGACTTTAATAGAAACAAATGTTTCGTTCATAAATTTAGCAACTGAGGAGTCTTCAAACGACTCGTGGGCCATAACGTGACACCAGTGGCATGTGGAATATCCTATGGATAAAAAAATTGGTTTATCTTCAGATTTTGCCTTTTCGAAGGCTTCGCTACCCCAAGGATACCAATTTACTGGATTTTTAGCGTGTTGAAGTAAATAAGGACTTTTCTCAATAATAAGTTTATTTTCTTTTATCCTAGTATCAGATTCATCTCGTTCAGCATTGTAGTCGTTAATAACTTCCACCTATTCAACTTAGTTGATTTATTCGGTATACTTATTAATGTAAATAAATTCTTCTATAGCTTTTCTTGGAGGTCTTTGCTTTTCTCCGAGTTTCATTGGGTCAGACAGAACGGGATTTACTGTTTCTGCATGCTTTCCTACTATAACAAGAGTAATTAACCTCATTGCATTTGGAATTCCAAGAATATCTTTTGCGGATGTTTCATCAAAACCTGCTATTGGATGAGCAACTAATCCTAATTCAGTAGCACGTAGTATAATGAATGCCGTAGCCATGCCTGTATCAAATAAATAGTATAATCGTTCTCCAATCATGCAATCATTTTTAGGGTTGCTAAAAACACCTATAATCATTGACGCTTCTTCAACCCACTTATTACTTCCAGATAACGCTGTAAAAAGCTGCTTTAAAACTTGTTTATCATATACAAAAACAAATCGCCATGGCTGCTTATTACCACAAGAAGGCGTTATTTTGGCCATTTCTGCAAGATCGTTAACTAAATCGCGAGTTATTTCTACTGGTTCTAGCGATCTATAAGCTCTCCTTTTTTCTATAGTCTCTTTAACACTCATGATTGCTGTTTAATTTTTCAACTCCGCTAATGTATTCTGTACGTCCTCTGGATGTCCTTTTACAGACACTTTAGGCCATATATGTGCGATTTTTCCATTAGTATCAATTATAAACGTACTTCGTGTAACACCCATATACTCTTTCCCTCTAAACTTCTTTTTACCCCATTTACCGTACGATTTTAACACTTCTTTATCTCTATCACTCAGAAGAATCACCTTCAAGTTTTTCTTCTCGATAAATTTTGCGTGAGATTCGGGACTATCAGGGCTTATACCGATAACTACTGCATTTAATTTTTGAAATTCTGGCAAGATACCAGTAAAACCTATTGCTTCAGTTGTACAACCAGGTGTATTATCTTTAGGATAAAAGTAAACGATAACGTACTTACCTTTAAAATCCTTAAGACAGACTTTTTTATTATTAAAATTCGGGAGGCAAAATTCGGGAGCATTATCTTCAACCTTTAATTCAACTTCATTAACTGTCATTTTAATTTTCTCCTTGAAAATTTTGGATTTTATTCGTGGTTCATTTATTAAATCTTAAGAATACAATTTCAATGTTCAGATTATCATTTATAAAAGGATTGAAAGCGTTCTATTATTTTCTATCATTAAAAAATTCAAATATTAATAAAATATAAATTAATTATTAGTGTGAGTCGAAGTATGGAAAAATAAGTTTAGGGATTTTTAATAAAAAGACTAGCTTAAATTTACACTAATTTATAATTTGACGTATGTTATCATCTTTAATTAAAATTTATTTGATTTTATCATGATTGAAAGCAATATTGTAATAGAGGATCCCGACGACGACATCAAAAAAGACACTACAAATTTCTTTCAAATAGATTTTTTGAAAGCCTTTGCGATAGCTTTTGTAATTATTGATCATTCAGTGCTTAGAGCTTTGCTTTGGGATGCCGGAGCAGAATTATGGGAGCGAATGTCAATCCCATTATTTCTAATAATTCTAGGTTTTAACATGGGCAATTCTTATGCGAGAAAAGGGGACCAATATTTAAGTGAGCTTTATTCTTGGGCATATTTTAAAAAGAAATTTTGGCGATTTGTTTTTCCTTATATCATTTTATATATCGTATCGACCACTGCGGGTTTTATTATCTTAAAAGAAAATTTTACGGATACATTTAGCGAAGACTGGATATTGCAATATATTATCTACCAAAAGCAGCTTTTTGAAGGTCCAGGTAATTGGTTCATTCCCATTCTCTTTCAATCCATTTTTCTCCTACCGCTAATGTACAAAGCATTTTCGATAGTGCCAAGATTATCGCTTATTTTATGCTTCATAATCGAAATTTGTTTTCATCTATTTCTCTTTGCCTATATTGGTGAACTTACCTCTCTTGAAGATTGGTTAACTGAACTAAACTTCCGTTATATTATTCTGCTTTATATCTCAGCTCTTGGATTGGGATTTTGGTTTTCGAAAGATCATAATCTATTCAGTAAAAAAAATTTATTCTTATGGATTCTTTTCCCAATTTCTGTGATCTATATGGTAGCGTGGCAATTTTTCGATTTCAGGTTAGAAGTTGATGGTTCGGGAATTGTAAGAGGAGATTACAACTATCTTACCTTTATTTACGCTGCTTTTATTATTTTAATTGTAATGAAGTTGCTTCCGAAAAACCCTAAGAATAAAGTATCGAAGATTTTTACTACTATTGGAAGATCTTCTTTCCATATTTATTTAGTTCAAGATATTTACTTCGCAATCACATATTCACTAAGTAGTACAGGTGCTAAAAC
>JAHLWV010000070.1 GCA_019057735.1 Promethearchaeota archaeon
ATTTCAATATTATTTAAAAAAAATTTCAAAAACAACTTTTTAAATAAATATAAAATTAAATAATTTAAAAAAAAATATAAAAAAAAGTGATATAAAAAATGGTGTTATTTCAACCGCCTAGTGGTCCACCTCCGGGTCCTTGGAAGTTCGGTTTTGAAGGATATCCTAATAGTCAAATGATTGAAGTCGTATTGTGGATTGGAGCGATTATCTCAATAATTTTCGCATTATTACTCTTGGCTTCCTATTTAAATAGTAGAAAACAAGAACACCTCCTTTGGGGCATTTCATTTGCTTTGCTCTGGATGAATCTCCACTTAGCTATACCGGCTGGTGATTTTGAGTATTTTCTGACTGCTATACCTGCTGGTTTTTCAGCTTTATCATTAGGACTGTTTGCGGTGGGTTTATGGAAAAATGTTAAGCCTGAAAAGACAAAGATCGGAAATCTCCTATTACTGTATGTTGTTTGTATATCTGTAGCAATAATGGTTCTTAAAAATCCAAATATTGCCGTTCCTTATACATTCGGTTTTCAAGTGATTCCATCATTTGTTACTACGATTCTAGTATTGGCTCTGCACATTCCAAGCGCAGCTTTAATAATTTACCTTCCAATTACGACGAAGGAAGAAAATGGAAATGCTACATGGGCATTCGTAGTAGCAGGCGCTGTAATGAGTCTCGTAGGAATTCTTATAGGTCTTGCAGGTTTATTCGGGTATTCATTCCCATATGATGGTACAGCAATGGTAGTAGATACGGGAAATTACTTCTTAGTCGGATATCTATTCGTAATCCTTTCAATATTTCCATTCGCTTTAACATTAGCTATTACAGCCTTTGCTTGGGGAACATTCGTTCCTAAAAGATGGGGCTTTGATATTGCAGGTATTGAATTAGAAGAGTAAGTTAAATTAAACAAAAAGCATTTATGCAATAAATTTTTTTTCTTTTTATTTTTTTTTTTATTGATGACAAACAACAATAATCTTCATTTTGAAAATCAGTTTATTTCATCCTAAACATCAGTTTAAGCGAATGAAACACAATTTATACTTATAGTATCCCAATCAAAACGTGTTAACTGAATATGAAATTCGATTTTATCCATTTCATTGTTTTATTTTTCCGGATTGACTTACAAACTGAAATTTTTTTCTTAAATATGTGTTCTTTTATGTTATGCTAAGGATATTACATGAAAACTTGAAACAAAAGATATATTAATTAATATGAATTTACTTAGTAAAAATATTTTTTTTAATCTATATTACAAATTAAGGTGTTAAAAATAACAGAAATAACAGAAACAATACCAATGGAAACTGATATGGAAACCTCAATGGAAAAGCAGGAAATGAAAGTTGAACCTGAAACGAGTTTTAAGAAGATACATTATGTCTTGTTCATATTTGTCTTTTTACAAGTAATGTTCTATATGACCTTCTCTGAGCCTCTTACCGTTCTTATCGGTAATGAACCGATCTGGCCTTGGATGCTTAACGACGACGTGATGTCGAGGACAGCTCGCCTGGTTATGATCTATCACTCGTTAGCACTACCGTTTTTTGTAGCGAACACATTCTGGATATTAGAACACTACGAAGTCCGTAAAAGGTGGTTACCAACTTTAAAAATTCTTTTAATACCTAGTGCGTTTCTTGTAGGGATAAACGGAATGATTTTTGCCTACACCCGTCTAAGACTTTTCCACGAGCTTTTCACTTTTGGCTTGCTACTTTGTTTTATAGGTGGAATAGTGTTTCTTGTGGCAGCTTGGCCAGTGAAAGGTAGATTTCCAAAAGAAAACCCTGACGGTTCCACTTTCCGGGGTTTGAATTTGGAATATCTCAACCTTTGTATCCTCGCGATATGCATTATGGTTTCGGCAATATATGGCGCTCTCGCCGCTATTGAAAACTTTACTGGCACTATTTGGGGATTAGGACGCGAACCTATCGCCTTTTTGGCAGAAGCCATCATCAGAAAGGGTATAACATTCGGAGGCCATCACGATATCGTCCAAGACATGATAGTTGGTCACCTTCACATCCAGCTTGCCCAATCAGCAGCTATGGTTATGTTGGTCGCCTTCCGTACGAGTAAGATGTCAGGTAAACTTTATCAAATTGTATTAGGGATTACTCCAATTGGCGTTATAACATTATCTTATGGTGCATGGGTCCTAAATCATTACATAATATGGGTGGGTGCTGGCTTATTGATCCTCGCAACGTTAACTATGTCTATAGTTGGCTTGAAGAACATTGTTAAGGATAAATTAGGAGACGCTCACGAAAATGCATCACGTGGTCAAAAGCTTAAAGCGTTGGTTAGTGAACCTGTAAAGATGTCATATTATTACCTTCTTATGATAGCCCAACTTTTAGTCATGCCTCAAATCTATGTTGGTCTTTTAGTAGATGAATATTATAGATTACCTTATATGGTAACGCTGGAGTATAATTTTAACGTGGCACACTGGCATCAACTCGCCGTTATGATTGCAGTAGCTCTGATGGTTCATGCTATAGACTTTTTCAAGGTTGAAGGTCGATTAAAACAAATCCTGGGTTGGACATTTTTTGTCGGGTTTACTTTAACATTTCCTTTCGCAATGATGCATATGATACGTTTCGCAGGTTTGGAAAATTTCGCCGGTTTTAGAACTGTAGTATTTATAGGAGTATGGGTTCTCTTGGCAGGCTTTGTCCTCGGATTATACGCGCTTTGGAAAAATCTAAAAACTATCCCAGAAACGGAACACAGAAGACCAGCTTCTGAACCTCTGATTCTTACTGAAAAAACCGCTTAAAATCGGTAAAACTTTTTTTTTCTAATTTTATTTTTTATAAAAAAATTTTAATGTTAGGCTTAATTTCAATTAGCAATTTTACTCTAATCAAAAATTTCAAAGTAAACTTCTTTACGGGGATATTTGTGAATTTTAAACAAATTTATGTTCTCTTCAACGAACTAATAAAAGCCAAGCAAACGATACTTTTAGTTTATACTGGAGTTCTTTCTTATTTAATAACGGTTGTTGATTTATCCTTAGAAATTAACTGGTTTAATTTATTACATTTAGCAATATCTCTCTATTTTGCAGTATCGGGTACTACTGTACTAAACATGTACATCGATAGAGATATCGACGCTATTATGGAAAGGACCAAAGATCGGCCGTTACCAAGTGGACAAGTCACAGCTTCATCTGTTCTAACATTTGGAGTTCTCTTAACGGTTGTAGGTATTTTTCTTGCATTTTTGACTCTTAATTGGTTATCTGCTCTCATAATTTTCTTGGGTTTCTTTTTTGATGTAGTTGTCTATAGCATTTTATTAAAGAGAAGGACCAAATATAGTATTATCTTTGGAGGAATAGCCGGTGGACTCCCTGCTTGGGCAGGTAGAGTAGCAATAACTGGGAGCTTAGATTGGATTGGATTTTTGTTACTCATCTTTATTCTTGCCTGGATACCCGTTCATATTCTTACGATAGCATTAATTCCTAGAAATTTTGAAGGTTACAAAAAAGCAAACGTACCAATGTGGCCCATTGTAAGTTCTAAAGCCCAAACTATGCGCGTAATAGCTATTGGTGCTTTTTTTAGCAGCTTAGCACTTTACGAAGTTCTGCAAATATTAGATGCAAATGGTATTATTAGAATTATATGGGCCGTTTGTTGTGTGGTTTTATTTATTTTATCGGTCAAAAATTTAATTAAGCCTACAAATAAACTTACATTTTTAATTTTTAAGATAGCTTCCCTTTACATGCTATTAGGATTTTTATTAGTCTTGATTGGAGTGATTCTGGAATAAAAACCTTTATTTAATTTAAAAAATTAAGATTTAAAATATCAAAAAATTTAAAATTTAAACAAAAATAATTTAAAAAAAAAAAAAAGGTAAGATATATGGTAATAACACCTGAAATACAAGTAATCCTTTCCTTTGTAGCTGTTGCAATATTCATAGCACTGATACTTATATTGAACTTTAGAAAAAAAGGTACACAGAAAATTTTAATATGGATTATGTCAATCGTATTCGGAACTTTGATGACTGTAATAGTCGTATTAAACGGTATTGAAATATTTCCGTTTAGAATAGTTGAATATCAATTTGTTGGATTTGATCCTGATTTTAGTAGTTGGCATGTAGGTATAATTCTAGGTTTGCCAGCATTAATTTCATTATCGATTGGCACAATTCTTGTTTTATACGACGAAGCAAAATATGTCATGTGGCACGGATTAGCTGCTGGAGGATCATTAATCTTAACGATAATAAATGTAATTCTATTAATATTCATGAGCCC
Source organism: Promethearchaeota archaeon (assembly GCA_019057735.1). The sequence continues at coordinate 4,328 of JAHLWV010000070.1, forward strand.
ACCGGAAATACTTAACTATTCCGGAATGATCCACTCACTTCATATATTTCTTGGAGCCTTTGGTTTGATGACGGGTGGCGCAAGCTTCCTATTTGGGGCTTCTGGACAACGAAATATCGCAAAAATGACAGGATATTTTACTTTAGCCGGTTGGTGGGGCGCCTTTCTTTTAGGACTCTTATTAGAATTACCCGTTCCTCTAATATACTGATGAGGTGAAAAAGAAAATGAACGAAGTTGAAAAAAAACAAGAAAATGGAAAGACTAAATTTACAAAAGAATTAGAAGAAATTGTACCCCCAACCCATGTAAGCACGGATATGTACGACATTGAAGCTACTTCCGGCGATCTTTCGTTGCTATCGAAGTATCACTACAAGTTTAAGCAACAATATCAAGCAACCCATGTAGTTCGTCCTGGTACAACTGAAGAGCTTTCGAATGTAATGAAAAAATGTCATGAGTACTCAATTCCTATGACGATCCGAGCAGCAGGAAGTTCATGTTATTCAGCGTCAACCCCCACAAATGGAGGCGTAATTATTGACATGCGAAGAATGGACAAAATCTACGAAATTGATGCCAATAATAAGACTGTTAGATGTGGAGCTGGTATCTCGTGGTTAAGACTTATCGAAGCCCTCCTTGAGCATGGGTTAGGTCCAAAATGCTACCCCACTAGTTATAAATCTAGTTGTGTTGGCGGTTTTGTAGTAACCTCTGGGAAAGTAGGTATCGGAGTTTTAAGAAACGGGATAATGAAGGACACTATTAAGTCTATAGTCTTTGTTAAACCTGACGGTTCTGTTGAAACGATTTCAAGAAACTCTCAAGGAGACTTATCACTTGATGATATAATCGGTTCATTTGGCATTTTTGGCGCTGTTGCTGAAGTAGAATTAGAAGTGACATCTCTTAACACGTCAATGGAAATGACAGGATACAGTTTCAAAACTTTCAAAATGGCCGTAGAATACTTCCTCTCATTGAAAAATAATGACGCAAACAAACCCTTTTTCCTATCGCTTTCAGATAAAAACTATGAGAAGTATGCTCATTGGACTTTTCCATCTAGAGCTTTTTTCGTCTATGCAGTTTATACTGGCGATTCTAGCACCACTTCTCAGGCAGTCTCATTTACTAAAGATGCAGCTTCAAAACTAGACGGGCTTGGAGTCGAAGAATGGTATCTAAAGGAAAAATGGCGCGACATAGCCGATACAGAAGTTAATGTTGGGCGATGGTGTCAAAACCTAATTTTTCAAGAATATTGGGTCTCTGATAATAGAATTGAAGAATTTTACAACTTTTACATGGAAAAGACCTCGAAGCAAAAGTATCGAAATGCATTTTATTTGATGTCTGGAGCTAAAGGAGGAAATAGAATTAAATTGTTCGGTCTTTCGGATATTAAAAACTCAAGAGAATTTTTCGGTATCAAAGCAGTTTTTAACGATATTACAATAAATAACTACGAAAACGGTGACAATTTATACACTTTAGGTGTAGTAAATACATTCTATTCTATTAAATACCAACCTGAAATAGTTGCAGACTTGAAGAAATTGAAAAATGAAGTAGATCCTGGAGACCTCGTAAACGAGTATAGATTAGTGAAAGCAAAAATGAGGCCTTGGCGAGTTGGACTTCTTTTCTGGATTGCAAAACGACTTTACAGAACAGCTTGAAAAAAAAAAATTGAAATGAGGTAAAAATAAAAATGAATGAAAAAAGTAAAGTAATAACGACTGGACCTCCTGTCTCAGGCATGTTTGCTCCCGACCAAGAAAATTTAGTTGAACCTGATTCTCACGCGGAATTAGATTACGAGCGTTGCGTTCAATGCGGCTATTGCCGACTTGTTTGTAGAGTATATAATACAACTTACGCCGAAAGAGATTATGCTGGAGGTCGAAATAGAATCCTCAAATCACTTGCTCACGGAGAGATTGATTTTGACAAAGAAAAAATCATCGATGCGATCTATCAATGTATGTTATGTGGTGCTTGTCGCACAGTCTGTCCAAACGGTATCGACACATTAGAAGTTTTCCAAACCTATAGACACACTGCTGTTAAAAAAGGAGTAATGCCGGGAAAATTAGCGGTTCTAAGGAATTCGATTGTAACAAACAAAAATCCATTTTTAGAAAGCGGAACCGATAGATTTAACTGGTGCGATTCTCAGTCATGTAACGAAGGACATATGGCGTATGAACGAGCTGTAGAGCACAAAAGAAAAATTGAATCTGGGGAACTAAAAGTAGATGAAATTCAAGAGCATCTTGTAGGATATTTTGTTGGATGCACTTCTGCTTATAGAAATAACGAGCTTGTGACAGCCACTAGTAGGATTTTAGAAAAACTTGGCGTGAAATTCATTGTTTTTCCTGACGAGCAATGTTGTGGTTCAGTTCTATTTCGAACTGGACTTGATGACGATGCAATGGATCTTGTTGCGAAAAACATTAATATGATTCGTGAATTAGGCGTGAAAGAAGTAGTATTTAGCTGCTCCGGATGCTATTCTACAATGAACATTGAATATAACAAGTTCACAGATAATAACCTTGGATTTGAACTCAATCACATGGTTCAATTTGTTCCTAGATATGTAAAAGAAAAAGGTCTTAAAATAAGATATACGAAACGAACAAAAGAAAATCCTTTAGTAGTTACTTATCATGATCCATGCCATCTCGGAAGATATTCCGACATTTACGACGAACCAAGAGAACTCATTAATATGATTGAAGGCCTCAAGTTAGTTGAAATGAAACATAACAGAGAAATGTCGTGGTGTTGTGGAGCTGGTGGGGGCGTACGCGCTCTTTATGGAGAGATTTCAAGCGATATCGCAAGTAATCGATTAGATGAAACTACCGCATGCTGGGAAAATATTAATGAAGATAGGTTGAAAGAAGCTTTGGAAACAAAAGCAGAAGCTCTTGTAAGCGCTTGCGTATTTTGTAAGAACAACCTCTCTCTAGCAGCAAAAGACACTAACTCAGACATGCCAGTAATTGATTTGAGTCAAATACTTGAAGATTGTGAATTTTATTAAAAAATTTTTATAATTAAAACTTTTATTTTTTTAATTTTTATATCTGTTTTTATTTTAAAGTATTCTTCTAACTTTTTTTGTGTGCTTTTATATGTTTAGGATAGAAGCTAGAGTAGACAAAACCTCAATAAATTAGGTTTTTAATACGAAAAGATAATAAATTTACGGTATTTATTTTTATTAAGCGTTGAATTATAATTTAATTGTTATATAGGTTTGAACGATTATGGAACTAAAGAATTATAAAATTTTGATCTCAGATGGTTTAGCTCAGGAAGGAATTGAAATCTTAAAGAAATTCAAAAATATTGAGATTACGGTTAATGGGAAAACGAGTAAACAAGAACTTCTTGAAATAATAGGAAAATTCGATGGAATTATAGTTAGGAGCGCAACCAAAATCACTCCAGATATAATCAGAGCTGCGAAAAACTTAAAGATTATTGTGCGAGCTGGTACGGGCTACGACAACATCAATATTGAGGAATGTAATAAACAGGGAATTGTCGTTTTAATAACTCCGTTAGGTAATGCTAATGCCGTGGTTGAGCTAACAATTGGTCTCATGTTAAATTTTGCGCGAAATATATATAAAGCTAACTTTTCTATGCGTGAAGGTAAATGGGATAAAAAAATCCTGAGAGGGTCCGAATTGAGAGGTAAAACTTTAGGAGTGATAGGATTAGGGAATATTGGTGCCAAGGTTGTAAAAAAATGTCAAATATTTAACATGGAAGTTATAGCTTTCGATAAATTTGTTCCGAAAAAACGAGGTCAAGATTTAGGCGTTGAGTTATTAGATAATTTTGAAGCTTTTTTAGCTCGATCAGATTATATCACAATTCATGTTCCTCTAACAGCTCAAACAAAAGATTTAATTAGCTATTCTGAGATAGAAAAAATGAAATCTACTGCGGTTATTGTTAATATGGCCCGAGGAGGGGTGGTTAATGAGCAAGCTCTATACGATGCTCTAAAAAACAAAAAAATTGGTGGAGCGTGCATAGATGTTTTTGCTAAAGAACCAGTTGATCCTAAAGATACCCCTTTTATTGGATTAGATAATTGTATTACAACACCTCACTTAGGGGCTAGCACTTTTGAAGCTCAAATTGAAGTAGCGAAATTAGCAGCGGAAAGAATAATCCAAGCTCTTAATTCCAAAATATTCGTTAACGCTGTTAATATTTCTTTTAACATGTCAGAAGAAATGGCAGATGTATATCGGCCTTATATCGAATTAGGGGCTTCTTTAGGTAGGTTCATTACTCAGTTTAACCTCTCAAAAATTATAAGTGTGAAAATTAAGTATAAAGGAGAGATATTTACTAACTTTGAACCGATAAAAGCTGTGATATTACAGTCACTCTTTGATGGGAGGTTGATAGATATAATAACCTACATTAATATAGAAGAGATTTTAAAAGAAAATAAAATTAACATGGTTGTAGAAAAATACGTTAAACCAATCAATTACGAAAATTACATTAAAATTTCAATAATGGCTGAAGATGGTTCTATTACAAAAATTGCAGGAACAGTTTTCTCAGAAAAACCTCGAATCGTTGAGATAAACGGACTTTTTTACGACTTCGCCCCATCGAACTACATGCTCGCTTTAAGAAATCACGATGTACCTGGAGTTATCGGGAATATTGGAACATTTTTAGGGAATAAAGGAATAAACATAGCCGGGCTTCAATGCGGAAGAAAAGAGAAGGGTAATATCGCAATATCAATCATCACGCTAGACGAAGCGGTCTCTAACGAAGACCTGAATGAACTCAAGAAATTTCCCGATATAATTGACGCTTATGGAATAAAACTATAGATAAAATTGTAATTCTTATGAACACTACGAATTTATAATCTAAATTCTAAATGCTTTTAATTTTTATTTCTTATTTTCTAGTATGAGTATGAAAAAAGTGAGTTCAAATGTAATTACATTAGCTCATGGTGCTGGTGGAAAATTGCAAGAAGAACTGATCTCGTTTGTTACTAGAAATATTACGTTCAAAAACGTGAACAATGGTATAGGAGTTGAAGAACTTGACGATGGAGCAACAATACCTTTAGATGATTATGAAAAAGAATTTGTGATTACGGCCGATGGACACACTGTTTATCCGCTTTTTTTTCCTGGGGGCAATTTAGGGACATTAAGCGTTTGTGGCACGATAAACGATTTAATCATGATGGGTGCGCGACCTATAGCATTAACGTCGATAGTCATCATAGAGGAGGGTTTTAAATTCGAACAACTAAACAAAATTCTCAATTCTTTTAATAACAAAGCCAAAGAAGCGAATGTTGGAATTATAGCTGGAGACACTAAGGTAATGCCTAAGGGGACCCTGAACGAAATGATAATGGCAACTACAGGCATTGGGATCAAGGATAAAAACATAAAGGTGTTAGATAATAATTTAAAACCGGGAGACAAAATTATTGTAACTGGGAGTATTGGTGATCATGGAACGGCTTTAATTGGGAGTCGTGAAGGATTGAATATCTCAACAGACTTGAATTCTGATGTAGCACACTTACTTGATATTTACCATGTTCTTAAAGAAGAAATTGAAAATAATCACATCCACGCAATGAAAGACCCAACAAGAGGAGGAATAGCAGGAGCACTTAACGATTGGGCAAATAAATCGGATGTAAGTATTACTTTAGAAGAAGA
>JAHLWV010000400.1 GCA_019057735.1 Promethearchaeota archaeon
TGATAAAATTATTAAAAATTTTATAGATATTTTTAGTCGTTAATTTTTCCTTTACTTCATCGTCTAAAATATCTACTCCAGTTATTTTTTTCATTCTAAGCTCTATTCCTTTTTATTTCATCTTTTCGTTTACTTTTTCAGTTTATTAAGTAAAATGGAGGTTAAAATCATAATTCTCTCTTTAGGGGTTTTTAGGGATAGGATCTATGACTTCAAGTCCAGGTATTCTTTTAAAAGCATTATCGTGGGTACAAATCTTTTTAATTCCTTTCTTTTTTAAAAAAGATAGGATAGTAGCATCTCGGCTTCCTATTCCTAAATGAGTATGATCACATAGTTCAGAAAAGATAGACCCTAAATCTTCAAAGAGTAAATTATCAAAATAAAAATCAATCGATGAGAAAATTTCCCATTTCTTTTTTGCAACAGGTACACCTAATTTTTTAACTAGATAATGCATCGTTTCAATCATTATAATTGTATTTACGGCAATTGTATAATTATCATAAATCTCATCAAAAAACTTCTTGACATAAGGATGTTCTGGAGTTGTTTGATCAAAAAGATAAACCCAAAAATTAGAGTCAAAAAAGATTATTCTTTCAGTTTCCATATGTTTTTAATCGACTCCGGTGTGGGTGTTTCTTCTGAAGGAATTTTTATGCATCCGACAAGTTCTTTAAAAATAATTTCCTTAGATGGTTTCTTATATAATATTATTTTATCTGAACTGGTGGTAACTGTCAATTTATCACCAGTCTTTATTCCTAATTTTTTTCTTACCTTAGATGGAAGTGTTAATCTTCCTCTTTCATCAATTTCGACTTTTCCCATATTATTACCCATACCCATTATAATACCCACACACATATAAATTTATGCTCAAAATTTTCTTTCTAATACAAATTTTAACAGGTTTTCATAAAACTCTAACTCTGAATTGTGAATTACTGGCTTTATTTTTTCAAGGGCAATTTGAGCTTCTTTATAATAAGTGTCGGCTAGTTTTTTACTATGATCAATGACTTCTGCTTTAAGAAACAATTCTCTTACTTCTTGAACTTCATCTTGAGTCATATTAATACTTTCGATTAATTCATTGAGTCTGATTTTGTCGTTACCTTTTAACATATTATTGGCTTCTATCAATAAACACGTCTTTTTAGATTCTCTAATATCTCCGTCTGTTGGTTTTCCCGTTGTTGTTTCGTCACCAAAGGTTCCTAAAATGTCGTCTATTATCTGGAATATAATTCCTAAGTTTTTTCCATAAATCGATAAATATGACTTATATTTTTCTTCCACTTTTGCGTAATTAGCACCAATTAGTATTGATTTTTCTAGTAATGCTCCCGTTTTAAGAGATACCATGTGGATATAATCTTCCATTTTTAGATTTTTCTTGTTTACCATATCAATTTCGATCAAAACTCCATTTGCTATTTCTCTAAAAGCGTGTTCGTAATATTGAATTGCTCTGAGATTTAAGTTATTATCAAAATTGTTAAAAAAAAAAGCTTCAAGACCTAGAAAAAATGCGGAATCTCCCCCAATAATGCCTATCGAATTACCATAGTCTTCAGCTGCTATTTTTTTAAGGCTATTTTCTACGTGAAATTGCCTAAATCTATAATGAAACGCGGGTTTTCCTCGTCTAAAATTATCCTTATCAATAATGTCATCGTGAACTAAAGTTGCGTTATGTAAGAATTCGACACCAACGCTTGGAAAGATAATGTCGTCATTTTGTTTTTCGCTAAAAGCGTTATAAGTAGCGATACAAAGCAATGGACGAATCCTTTTTCCTCCCGCTAAGAAATAGTCTCGTAATTCTGAATAATAGACTTTTAAGAACGAATTTTTTACTTCTTCTAAATTTCTATTATAAATTAATGCTATTGCATCGTTTATCTTAGGTTTATATAACTTTACATATTCAACAAATTTCATATAGACTCACTTAATCCATTAATTTTTTCATGGCTATATCTGTACTACGATGATTTTCCCATAATGATAGGAATTTCTTCAGATTTTCATCACTTTGAAAAATGGTGTCTCTTAAAATCCTTTTTAGTTTTAAAACTTTGAGAAATTTTTTGTTTAAATTTTGTTCATAGACAGAACCTAATTCATCTAACTTGTCTTTTTTTTCGCAAGTTTTAATAGCTTCAATAGCAAATTGACCCGACATCATGGCATAGGGTATCCCTTTTCCAGAAATTGGGTCCATAATTCCTCCAGAATCACCTATAGCAAAAACAAAATCTTCATATAATTTAGATCTTAATCCAACTGGTATTAAATGTGGCTTAAAGGTTTCCATCGTTGAATTGTTTAATGCTAGTTTTACAAGTGGGAGCGCAAGAAATTTTTTAAATTCTTCCCTTGAATTTTTTACTAAGTTAATTTGATTACCCCATCCTACTGTAATCCTCTCAGTTTTTGGAAATAACCAAGTATAACCAACAGGAACAAGGCTTTCAATACCAAAAAACAAATGAACTGTATCATGTCCAAGAGTTTTATCTATATTGGCCTTAGTAGTTTTCATCTCTTTAGTAATCGTTAAAATTAAGTCTTCACTTTTGAAAAAAGGCCAATTTAACAATTTTAAAGTAGGTGAAGTAACGCCATCGGCAGCAATTATATATTTTGCAGTATATTTATCTTTATTAGTAATAATTTTGTAAAAATCTTCAACTTTTTCAATGTTAATCATAAGTTCTTTCTCTTTTAATAAGGCTCCACTATCGACAGCCATGTCAGTTAAAAACTTATCAAAAGTGCTTCGCCAAACGACAGCGCCTTTACCTTTTTTAGAATAAGTTTCTCCGTCAACATGGTGCAATTCTAAAGATTCAATTACCCTACCAATTTTTTCTTCCGGGTAGTTAATCTCTTCAATTAGTTCCCATGCAACAGCCCCTCCACACGCTTTATATCTTCCTTTCTCACCAAGCATTTCTTTTTCAAGGATACAGGCCGAATATCCGTTTTCGGAGGCTACTTTAGCTGCAATAGAACCTCCTGGTCCTGCGCCTATAACAATAATATCAAAATTTTTCACAAGTTTT
>JAHLWV010000401.1 GCA_019057735.1 Promethearchaeota archaeon
GCTCCGCGGACCTTCCCGGGGAGAGAGAAAGGAGTAATAAATGTTAGAAGTATTTATCACTAAATATCTATTAGATTTCGCTCTTGTTTTTCTTGTTGGTCTGTTCTCTAAATTTATGATCAGTAAATTAGGGCAGGACAGGGCAGACAAAATAAAAGAGGCCATTCTTGCAGCTATGCTTTGGGCTGAAGAAGAACTTGGAATAGGGAATGGTGAGGAAAAATGGAAAATAGCCTGGGTAAAATTAATTGAAATATTAAGGAAACAAAAAGTTAATTTAAAAGAGGGTGAGATTTCCTATGTAAAGGATCTTATGAAAGCTACTGTCCCGGAGGTGAACGAAATTATATATAATGCTATGCCGGATGTAATAAGAAACGGCAGGACTTTAAGATATAAATAAATTATGGATGTAATTAATGACATAGAATTAACTGAATATTTTTCTCTGTATGAGTTTGATTGCCCCTGCTGCAGGCGGGTTATGTTGTCTCCGGACCTTTTGGCCAGGGTAAATCATCTAAGGATGGTTATAAATAGGCCAATATATGTAAATTCCGGTTACCGGTGTAAAGAAGAAAATCATAGGGTCGGGGGAGTTTCCGGTTCTTATCATCTCCTGGGTATGGCGGTAGATATTCAGGCAAAAGATTTTTTGCTTTATGATCTTCTTCTTTATGCTCATGAAATTGGATTTAATGGTATCGGATATTATGAAAAAAAAATTTCTTACACCTCGATATTAGGCCTGGACCAAAGCACACTTGGAAAGGAAATAAGTGAATTGGATATTGAATATGTACTAAAATTAATAGCAAATAACGGCTTTCCCCTGGTGCTTTCTGTATACCTGGTATGGAAATTAGAGTTTTTTATTACCGAAATAGTAAAGAATCAAAAGGAGTTTTCCCGTAATGTTACTGCTGAAATCAAGGAAATCAAACAGACAATCAATGAATTACGGATTGATTTTGCTAAAAATCAATGAAAGCGTTGATATATAAGGATTTTAGCGTTTTCTCTTAGACCTCCAAATTTGGCGTATACGAGGCGTATTTAAAAAATACGATGAATCATACCAGCCACCTTAAAATAAGCGCTAAAAACACCCTTTTATTAGATAAAATTTTTCGTGGTTCCTTATATTCCCCGCTTTTACCCTTCTTTCCTCTAATATCCTCTCATTTGCTACTATATCCTTCTATTATCTTGCACGCTTACCATATTAACAAATAAATCCTTAGGATTTAATATTCCTTCAGATACTAACTTTATTTTAAAATAATACTATATTATAGACCAGTTCATAACGATTAGAGCCGAACCTACGGTAAGCTTTCATGATATTGCGCTCTATCTCTTTAGGGGTTCTACGGGATCCCGGACGAGCCCCTCTTTTAGCATGGAGTAAGGAGTCATCCTGTTTTTCCCCTTCCTGCCATTTACGATAATAACGTCTTAGCTCTTTATTTGAGATATGATGAGCAGAACATAAGTCTTTAACTAAGCGAAAGGAACGGGGGATAACCTTATTCTGGATCTTTTCGTATTCTTCCAGGATAGGTTTCCATCTTTTTATAAAGATCTGTTGACTAATTTTCATAATTAAGTACCTCCTTTGGTGAAATAATTATACCAAATAAGTTACTTAATTACTGAGAATTAACATCCGTCCCGTCCCTATTATTCTTATTATTCTCCCTGAAGGAAGTTGTAGTAGTAGAATTAAAGCAGAGCAGAGAATAAATATAAAAATAGTTTGCTAAAATAATAAACCAATTCAGAATAAATCCTGCAGGCTTATTATTTATTTAGATTACCCCGTGAAAATTTTACCTATTTTAGTTTTATAATTAGTGACTACCAATGTTATTCCGCAATAAATTCCTTTTTATCTTAGCTTTAGTCCTATCAATTCTCCATGTTTTTCAATTTTGTCCATTATTTTTTATTAATTATTGTATTAATGGTATAGTTTTAATTTAATAACTTTCCTTGATTATACTTCCAGTATTTGAGTTAAATTTGGATAGAGGTTGACAAGATATATAATTCTAAGATCTTTTATCCAGCGAAAACTTTCTATTCCTCAAGAGTTTGCAGTATTTATCGTAATTAATATTTGATTAAAAAATAAAATAAAAAATAAAAACTTGACATTAGTAAAAATAACACTTATAATAAGACTTAGAAAAAGAATTGTAAAAAGTAATAAATTATATCTTGGAGGCAACTATGGTAGATAAATTAGCAAATGCCAATACTCAAACACTGAAAGAGGTTAATAAATCTCTTGTCCTTTCTACTATTCATAATTATGGTCCTATTTCTCGTGCTGAGATTGCCAAGATTTCTAATCTCAGCGTAGCTACTGTTGCTAATTTGGTAACAGAACTTTTAAAAGAAAAAATAGTAGTTGAAAAGGGATTTCAAAAATCAAGTGGTGGCAGAAGGTCTGGAATTTTAGAAATAAATTCTGATAATTCATTCCTCGTCGGCGTAGAATTAGGCGAAACTGAAATTACTACTTTTTTAGCAAATTCTAAACTTGAAGAAAAGGCTTTTAAAAAGATTTCTCTTGATGAAAGTGAGAATAAACCTGAGAATATTATCTCTGCGATTATTGCTTCTATTCGTTCAGTAATTTCAGAGTTTGATGTTCTCCCGGAAAAAGTTTTAGGAATAGGTATTGGAGCTCCTGGACTAGTGGATAGAGGTCGAGGAATTTCTATTTTTGCCCCAAACTGGGGATGGCATGACGTTCATATGAAGGAAAAAATTGAACAAACTTTAGGAATTTCAACTTATGTTGATAATGGTGCTAAGGTAATGGCATTAGGTGAAAAATGGGCTGGTGCTGCCCAAGGAACAAATAATGTAATAGCCTTAATTATTGGAACAGGCTTAGGTGCAGGGATTATTGTAAATGGAAAGATGTGTCGAGGAGCATCAGAAAGTGCGGGTGAATGGGGACATATGGTAATAAATATAAATGGACCTAAATGTAGTTGTGGAAATAAAGGTTGTCTTGAAGCTTATGCAGGTGTTTCTGCTATAGCTAAAAGAACTAAAGAA
>JAHLWV010000402.1 GCA_019057735.1 Promethearchaeota archaeon
TCTAGGGAGGAAAATTAGGGTTTCTTAATAAAATATTGATTTCATAATATTGAAGTTTTATTATTTAAAATGAGTAAAAATTATGTGAAAAAAGAATTAAGTATTAAGCAGCTATATACAATCGACCATTAGTTTCTTTCTTAATTGTGTGATCCCCACTATATTCGATGAAATTTCCTTTAATCACTTCACCGTTAGGAAGTTGAACTTCTTTAACCTCGCCAACCTTCTTATAAGATGGTAAGAGCCTTGAAACCTTCCCTTTAATTACAATATTTCCCCACGCTTGGTCTGCGCCAACACATCGATCAACATCTCCTTCAACAACAATAGTTCCGCCGTGATTGTGAATCCCTAAGAACGAATCGGCACTTCCACAGTATAGGGTTGGCCACTTATTTGCGGGTTTAGAACTCTTAGCCCATAACATTGACTCAACTCCTACTCTTCCTTTGACTTTTATCGTACCGTTCTTCATACCTTGCCAGTATCCTCTGTAAGCTGATCCAACATAGTGTCCAGCGTCGCCGATAATTTCGAGTTCCCCTCCTTGAAGCATAGCGCCAGCCCAATCGTCAGCATTACCATTAACAGTAATTTTTCCACCGGACATATGATTTCCGATATGCATTCCTACATCACTGTTAATAACTATTTCACCAGCAGTCATGTTTTCCCCTATTCGTTTTACATTAGATACATCGCCATCAATAACTATCTTAGTATCAGCCACATCTGTAGATTTACCAGATACATCAAAGAAATCACCGATAGTTACCTCCTTTGTTGCGTAAAATAAAGGTAGTTTTTTAATATCGGCTGTAGTTTTACCCGCAAAATTATCAGGAGTAATACTATCTGCTTCTAATGGAAAATCTAGCTTCTTTTTTATTTTTAATTTAATTTCCGCCATGCTTTACTCACCCAACTTTTCTTTAACTTTTTCGATAAGTCGTTCTAAAATTTCTTTATCCGATAAGGTGTCTCCTGGTGGGTCTTTAACTTTCCTTAATCTTAGTGGTACTCCATCCATTCGATAAGCAGTTCCTTCGCATTCAATACCAGCAATCGCAGCGGGTAAAATCACGTCTGCAAATACAGAAGTTGGAGTTTTATGAGGTTCAATTGCTATTAACGGATGTTTAAATAGATTTTTTACTGATGCTGCTGGAAAATTACTACCAGGATCAGAAGCAACTATCAAGGAAGCGTCAACTTCATCTCGTAGTAATAATTCTACGGAAGAGAACTCCCCGGGATTATAACGAGGATATCCTCGTGAAAAATCAATTGAATATGGATATCCCGTATTCCAAGTAAAAACTTGATTAGCCCCAGCAACGTTATAATGCCCACGCATAGGGATTAGAAGAAATTTCGTATAATCGTTTAATTCCGCTACTAAACGGATTGCTGTGTCTACATTTCGGTGATGTGCGAGGGTTTGCGTCAAACCCATACCAAAAAAGATTACACCAAAATTGCATGATTTTAGCTCTTCGACCAATTCTTTAATATCGTCTATAGGAACACCAGATACTTCTTTTACGTCTAATTCACTACCTCTTAAGACTGCTCGGATTGCTTGGATCAATTCGTAATCTTCGCTAGGATTAACTTTAACGTATTTGTCTGCAATTTGAGCAGTATGAGTATTTCTTGGGTCAACGACTATAATATTTCTATCGTTTCTACCGTCAGTTCTGAAATATCCTCTAATAAAATCACTGTAGCGGCTTAAATGCCTTGGATGAGCATGGACTGGGTTAGACCCCCAAAAAATTATAGTATCCGCTCGATTTTTGATTTCTCCTAATGTTGCTAATGATGCGCCAACATCTTGTATCGCTAATAAACTTGGACCGTGACAAACAGAAGCAGTATTGTCTAAAAGAGCGTTTAACATCTCAGCTAATTCAACCCCTCTACTTTGAGCTTCACATTCAGTGCTAGAGAAACCATAAAGTAAAGGTCGTTGTGCGTTGACCAATATGTCTGCAGCTTTATCTAATGCTTCGTCCCAAGAAACCTCTTTATGTTCCCCATTTACTTTGATTAACGGTTTCATATAACGATGATCGCTTGGATTGGATGAAAAATATTTCTTCGTTCCAATTTGGCAACCATTTCTTACTTCGACTACAATATCTTTTTTTATATCTACATCGATTTCGAGGTCGTCGCATAGAGTTCCACAAAACGGACAACTTACATCTTTAACTGTTCTTATTTTTTCTACCATTTTAATCACTCCGTTAAGCTTCCTTTAATCTTCCTATTAATTCTATAGCACCTAGAACTTTTCCACTTTTTACAACTTCGACCTTAGCTTTCATTCCCTTATATGTTGGGGTACCACATCCTTGAGAACTAGGATTTACGAGTTGATTTGCCCATGGTCCCATTGGTATAAAAATTATGCCTTGGTGAGGTCCTTCTTCAGTAATTGTTGAATAAACCACGACCTCACCGTAATCTGTTATGACTTTAACTGGAGTTCCAACGAGACAATCAAGCTTTTTGAAATCATCAGCATCAAATGTACAGATACCTGCTGCTCGAACATTTTCTCTCGATGCTTTTCCTCCTTCAAGAGCTACTCCTTGACTAATTGTGCGCCCTGTTAAGAGAATTAAATTATCTAAGCTCATTCTGCAATCTCCTCCTTTTTACTCCATCTTAAAGTTTTCAATCTTTCTAATAAGGGTGGCCAATATCGTTCTTCAAATTCTCCCGAAGTATGAACTTCCGTTATCTCGAGAATTAGTGCTCCTGTTGGGCATGCGTTATCGCAAGCACCACAAGCTACACATGCGTCTTCGTCTACTACTTCTACATTTTTAGACATTTCCCATCCGTGTTCCGGTCTTTTAGCGATCTCAATAGATCCAGAAGGGCAAACTTCAGCGCAAGAGCCACAGCCCTTGGCACATTCTTCGTCAATAACTTTTACAGTTGCTTTAGCCCATTGCTTTGCGATTCTATCGTTTAACAGTTTCTTAGTTTCAAAATCTAAAGTAGGTATAACTTTTTCAGCAACAAGTGGAATATCGGCTAAATTGATAATTTCGCCAT
>JAHLWV010000403.1 GCA_019057735.1 Promethearchaeota archaeon
CTTCTATTCCTTCATCGAATAATCCTACGGTATTAGGATTGGTTAACATTAATCCTACTGTATCTTCATCCATTAATTCGGCTAATTCTTTAAGGTCTACTGTTCCCCTTTCATTTGATTTTACTTCAACAACTTGAAATCCACCCATAGCGGCGGAAGCAGGATTGGTTCCATGAGCGGAGTCGGGAATTAGCATCTTATGTCGAATGTCCCCATGGTCTACAAAATATTTTCTCATAATGAGAATGCCAGCTAATTCTCCATGTGCTCCCGCAGCAGGAGCCATAGTATATTCATCCATACCGGTTATTTCGCATAGCAGTTTATTTAAATCATAGATAATCTCCAAACAACCCTGCACGGTCTCTTCGGGAGCCAAGGGGTGAGCATAAATAAAATTACTCAATGAGGCCAATTTTTCATTAATTTTGGGATTATACTTCATGGTGCATGAGCCTAAGGGGTAAAAACCATCATCAAGGCCGTAATTTAATTTAGAAAGTTTAGTAAAATGTCTGATAACATCTACTTCAGAGACTTCACTAAGTAATTTTTTATCTTTACTAATAGCATATTCAGGCAGGCAATCTTCAATTTCTATTTCTTTAAATAAATCATGGGGTAGGGAATAACCATCTCTACCTTTTATACTTTTTTCAAATATTAATTTCATATTTATCTCTCCTTATTCCGAAAGAATTTTAGCTACTAAGTTTAAGTTATCCTTGCTCAGTACTTCGGTAACGGCAAAGAGTAGAACATTATTTAAATTTTTCTCTTGATAAAATTCGCAAATCTTGAGAGGGGGAACAAAGTTGTTTTCCAGAAGTTTTTTATTTATAGAAGAGATATCATCTTTGCTCTTCAATAAAAACTCGTTATAGAAAGGACAGTCAAATACTCTTTCAAATTTTCCGGTTTGTAATAATAAATTCTCTAAATAATGAGTAGACTTAGTATTAAGAAGAGAAATTTGATAAAGACCTTCAGTTCCCATTAAAGAAAGGAAAATATTAGCAGCCAGAACATTTAGATTGTGGTTAGTGCAGATATTAGAAGTTGCTTTTTCCCTCCTTATATCTTGTTCTCGAGCTCGTAAAGTCATTACAAAAACTCGTTTCCCATCAACATCCACTGTTTCCCCTACAATTCTTCCGGGAATCTGTCTGATATACTGTTTCCTGGTTCCTAAATAAGCATTATAAGGACCGCCATAATTTAAATCCATCCCAAATGATTGGGCATTACCAGCCACGATATCAACCCCCATTTCTCCGGGAGCTTTTAAAATTCCCAACGACATACTTTCCACGATTACGTTTATTAAAAGTACACTTTTAGAATGCACTATTTCGGAAATTTTTACCACATTTTCTAAGCCACCAAAAAAATTAGGACTTTGAATAATTACTGATGCCACATCTTCCTCAATTAAGATTTTTAATTTTTCCATATCAACCAAACCGTCTTTATAAGGTAGATCAATAATTTCTGTTTCATGAGGAGCTAAATAGGTTTTAACTGTTTCTCGATAATGAGGATGAAGCAAATTCGATACAATAATTTTATTTTTATGAGTTAATCTTAGGGACATCAAAACTGCTTCAGCAGTTGCTGAAGCACCATCATAAATAGAGGGGATTATCACCTCCATCTTGGTAAGCCGGGAAATATAGCTCTGGTATTCGAATATAGATTGCAAGGTTCCTTGACTCAATTCAGGTTGATAAGGGGTGTAGCAGGTCCAGAATTCTTCTCTCTGTAGAAGAAATTTTTCTGCTTCCGGGATAAAGTGACGGTAGGAACCAGCGCCTATCAAAGGTTTCATCGAGTAGAAGTCAGCATTCTTCTTAGCGATATGAATAATTTTTTCTTCTAATTCGCTTTCTGACATTGCCTGGGGAATATTTAATCTACCTTTTAATCTGAGGTTTTGAGGAACACTTTCAATTAAGTCTTCAAAAGAAGAAACTCCAATCTCCTTCAGCATCTCCTTTTTTTGTTTTTCAGTAGTGGGAATGTATCTCATATTTATTACACCTCTATTCTTTTCTGTATTCAGAATATTCTTGGGCGCTCATTAGATTTTTTAATTCATCCTTATTTTCTATCTTTATTTTAGCAAGCCAACCTTCAACATAGGGTTCTTTGTTGATAATGGAAGCGTCCTCAATAACTTTTATATTTACCTCGGTTACTTCACCGGTTACCGGAGTTTTTACATCAGATACGGCTTTTACTGATTCAATAGTAGTAAGGGTTTCATCTTGTTTTAATTTTTTCCCTTTTTCTATTTTTTCTAAATATACGATGTCTCCAAGTTGATCCTGAGCATAATCAGTAATTCCTATTGTTCCGATACCATCTTCTACTTTTAACCATTCGTCACTTTTGGCGTAATATAAATTTTCTATAACTTTATTACTCATTTGATATTTTTCCTCCATTTATTTTTTATTTATAATTATTTCAATTAAAATTGTTAAAATATAATTTTTGATTTACTCTAAACATCATCTCCTTATTAATTAATTATCAGTGAATAGTTATTAGTTTTGAATACAAGATACAAGATGCAAGATTATTCAATTGACCGATTCACCAATTGACCAATTAAATTAGCCTACCAGTCAATTAAGCTGATAGTTGTTCGTTTTTGGTTTTTAGTTTTGGATAACGATAAAAAATTAAAGTGAAAAGCGTAAAACCATAATTCAAAATTCAAAACCTTTTCTCTTATATCATATATCGTAATGCGTATTGCGTTTATTTCCCTCTCACCCTAACCCTCTCCCTCGAAGGGGAGAGGGGATAAAGAATTTGTGTTTTTTAATCTATTTTATACGCTATATACTCTTCGCTAATTCTCTTAACTAGTTAACCAAGTAACTAACTAACTAGCTAACTAATTTCGTATGCCCCTACTAACGACTATTCACTATTCACTAACGACTAATCAGAACAATCCCACCGTATTCCCATTTTCATCAATATCTACTTTAGTAGATGCCGGCACCGAAGGTAATCCTGGCATAGTCATCATGGTTCCTAAAAGGGGATAGAGGAATCCTG
>JAHLWV010000404.1 GCA_019057735.1 Promethearchaeota archaeon
TACATGGTTCATCAATAATGTAAATATCTGCTTCTTTAATAAGAACGGAAGCAATAGCAAATCTCTGCAACTCCCCTCCAGAACATTGGTCTAGGATTCGATTAGCAATAGCACTAATATCTAAATACTTTTTAATCTTCTGAAAAAATAATGAACTTACTTCATTTTCTGCGTTTAAAATATCTATAACTTTCCTTCCTTGATACTTCTCAAACAAAATGCGCAGAACTTGTTGTTTATACGCAATTTTTCTATCATTTTGGGATAAGTCAGTAAAATGATTCCGCATTTCACTTTCTTTTACTTTTTTTATGACATCTTTCCATTGGATTTGATTAGATTCTAAATTAGAATTTCCAAAATTTGGTTTTAATTTTCCTGAAATGATATTTAAGACGGTGGTCTTTCCTATTCCGTTTGGACCGCATAATCCAGAGACCTTTCCCGAGATAAGAGTTGGTAAATTATATAGACGAAAACCTTCCGTTTCTTCTACATTGGGATATTTGTGAGTAGGGACCAGTTCAGTTGGCTCTTCTAAAATACCTTTTACATAAATTGCTTTTGTGGGACAAACATTGGCACACACACCACATTTCAAGCAACTATTACTATTGATTTTAATTTGATTTGTAGATTTTTGAACCCAAATTGGGACTTCTTGCTTTTTCTTATTTGGTTTTAATGTTGCGTTTGAAAGCGTTATGGGGCATTTCTTAATGCATTGTCGGCCACAAAACCGAAGATTACAAGAATCGTAATCAACCAAATATACTTTTTTCATTCTATTTTAGTGAAAATTTGGATTATCATTATCAATAAATTACTCATTTTATAGATTTAATAAAAGTAAAGAATGATATAAAGAGAAATCTATCTAAAATCTATCCGATCTTTTGAAAAACAAAAACTATCATATATTCAATTCCAAATTCCTTGGAATTTTGTGTTTCACGATATATTTGGAGTTTTTTTAATCCCAGAGGAATAAATATCTCTTGAACTTCTCCTTCCGTGTAGGCGCGTGAATACATTTTTTCTCCCATTATTTCACAAATCACATCTTCATCCAAATCTGTTGTTTTTACGCTAGGTTCGTTTAAAGAAAGATAAAAAAAGCCATTAGACTTTAAAGATTTAAGAATCTTTCTTGCAACATCTTTAAACATATCTGGATTAAGTAGAAGCATAGTGTAATGTGAAAAGACACCATCAAATTCTTCATTAAAATCTAAATCGGTCATTGATAATTCCTTGAAATTAGCTAAAGGAACATTTTTTTTTGCAATTTTAATCATTTGAGATGAAATATCAATGCCTAAATAGTTAAATCCTTTTTCTAAAAATAGTTTAGTAAATGGTAAGCCCGTTCCAGAGCCTACATCTAGAATGGAGCCACCTTCAGGGATTTGCTTGCAAAAAAATTGAAATGCGGGATTAATTTTACTATATTTCGCATTATCGTATTTTTCCGCTACATTATTCCATGCTTTTCGGTTTAATGAAATAATATCTAATTTTTTATCCATTTATGGTTTTTAATTTCAATAAAGATATAAAATTAATCTTCTAATAATTTTTGAAGAATTAAAGGCATAGAATAAATATCCCAATAATTATGCTCAATAACCTCTTTTACTAAACCAACATATCTTAATGGAGCTTCCAAATATTTTTTATAGCATAATCCTACTAAACCGCTGGGTAGTTCGTTTTCTCTTTTCATATTCAATAAATTTTCTTCCATTTCAGTAAGTGTAAATTTTTCGAAGCTTCCTTTATATTTCCGGCGGCAATTATGGTACAAATCTATATGGTGATATTTACTATTAAATCTCTCGTAAGGCTCTTCTTCTTCGGAAATCATCGGATTTTCGTCAAAAAAATACATAAACCGGTTAGCAATGTAAGGAATATCAAAACTTTTGCCATTATAAGTAATAAAACATTTATGATTTGGCAGTATTTCTGTTTTGAGATGCTCACACATCGCAATTTCTTCTTCTAAATCTCTAGCAAAAAGAATTCGAATTTCAAAATTATTGTTTTTGAAATATCCTAAACCTACCATGATTATTGGGCTGTCATATAACCCTAAGGTTTCAATATCAAGAAAAAGTAATTCTTCTTTATCAAAACAAAAAGAAACGTCCAAATCGTAGATATTTTTATTTCTGCACAAACTCCTGTATTCTTTATTTTCGATTAGATCCAAAACATGATGTGCAGAAAGGTTGTACTTCAAATTAATTCTTAAATCATATAATGACTTAACGCCCTTCCTATTAAGCTCTCTTTCTATACTTTCTCCAATATAATAAATTGTCTTCAAATTTCGAAGTATTTTCTTCTTTGAAAGGGGCAGTTTTAAGTTGCATTGGAAAGCTTCTTCTTTCCACTTTATTTCCATGAACTCTCCCATATCGTTGCGTACTATGTCGTGATTGCTAAATAAATCTTCGATTTTTTTATCCTTGTACTGATCTGCTATGTGAGTAATATCAAATGTTTCGAAATTGATGTAGTCCATTGTCTATATTAAAAAAGTTATTCTTTTTAATAACTTGATCGGTGTTAAATTATAGTAAAACTAATTGCTTGAAGAGCAAAGTTTAATTATTGTTCTTTAGGAACCATTTGTAAAAAATTAAAATTATAAAAGGATAAAAAAACTAATAATCAATTTTAGGGATAGTATCCTCAATTTCTCTACGCGGGGGTTTATATTTAAAAAATCTTCGAGATTCGCTATCTTCCAGTACGTAATTGCTCCCACCGCCGTGTATCATGCAAAACGGATCGAATAAGCCGATTTCATTGGCGTATTGTCTAGTAAAGCCTCGTCCACCCATAGTTCTAAAACAATGAATAGAGCTCTCAAACCCAAGTTCCGTGGCACTTATTTTTAAACCCATGGTATTAGCAGCCATTAATTTTGAACCCGCCAATTCGGGATGTTTGTCTAACTGTCGTACATATTGGATCATAGCAGAAATTAACAAATTCAGTTCGCGGATTTTTCGAGAAATTGGAAATCGAATTACTTGATATTGATGTAATCTTTTCTCAAA
>JAHLWV010000071.1 GCA_019057735.1 Promethearchaeota archaeon
GGACCTATTTCTTTACACCCTACAAGTGTAGGCTTAGTGCATACATCACTGAATTTTGCAGTAGTGCACACTTTGGAAAACATAATCGAATTTAAAGTTAGTACTAGAAGTTTAACGCAATATGATAAAGATTCTTTATTTGAGAAGCTAAAGTTACTCTTAAAAACATCTGGGTTAGACATAAACATTGAGATAACTACTCTCTATCCAAGTTGGCCACCAGTTTTTGATTCAAAGTTAACTGAAATATCTAAACAAGTGTATAAAAATACTTTTAATGAAGACGTAATTATCCAGGCGATTCATGCTGGATTGGAATGTGCTTTTTTTAGTCATTATTATCCTGATATGGAGATGATATCGTTAGGTCCAGATGTATGTGGTGGCCATTCTCCCGGCGAGAGGCTAAACATAAGAAGCGTATCGAAAATATGGAAATTTCTTTTAGCTTTGCTCAAAAATTTCGCTTAATTTAACGAATAATAAAATCTTTTATAACAAAATTTTAATTTAAAAAAAATTTATAAATCAAAGTAAAGAAATTTCGAGATTGTTATGCAAGAGGAAAGAAGAAACAAAACAAAAGCAACTAAAGATGAAGTCTTAGGCTCGGAGACCGTATTTGAAAAAATTAGAGGTAGAACTCCTTGGGTTTTTGGCAAAACATTCAGAAAACCAAAAATTTTGGTCCCAAAATTAAAAATAACCAGAATGGGAATTCCTCTTCCAGGTAAATCATTCGCAGTAATAGGAGTTTACATTATTCTGTTCCTTTTGCAGACTGGAATAGTTTATTTAGTATTTAGAGAAGTTCCTGCTTTGGGTACTAATCCATCAGATGGTACTCCCATGTTTCTATATCCTGATATAAACGAGTCATTCATAATTGAAGGTATAGTTGCGTCTATTTTTATTTTTATGTGTTCTATTGGCTTTATTTTGCTATACCAAGCATCTAAATTCGTATATAATAAGAGTGTAGCAGTTAGATATTTAGCCGTAGGTATTCTTCTTATATTGGCTTCTTTTATTACATTACAGGCAATGATTACGATTAAACTAGGTCAAAAATTATTTAATGTGTAATTAAATTTGCCTGTTGCCAATCTTTCTATTTATCTAGTTGCAAGAGTGTGAATTTGCAGACAAGTGATAGTTAGAATAGTTGTCACTTATAAAAATTCTAAACTTTTGAATAATTTAAAATTCCTCGTGGCTAGTCAGGTAAAGAAAAAAAATAAAAATTAGTTAAATATCTTTAAGCTTTAAAATTTGATTTAACTGAGGGATGCAATAAAGGATTTATAAGCGGCTTCATCCAATAAATTGCCTTTCTCGGCTTCCCAATTGGAAGCGTTAATCTTAAATAACCAAGCGGTAAGCGCATTTTCGTTTATTTTTTCAGGTTCATCCATTAAATCACTATTTACCGCACTAACTGTACCTGATACGGGACAATAAACATCTCCAACTGCTTTGCTTGATTCCACTGTAGCGTCGATAGGGTCTGAGGAAGGTTCGCCTCCATCCATTGTTACTTGAGAAAGTTCAGCACCTTCAAGGGCATCTACATCCACAAACGAAATTTCTCCTAATTGCTCAGCGGCATAAGGAGTAAGTCCTACTTCACCAGTTTCATCATTATACCATTGATGGGTTTTAGTATACCAAATTGCCATGCTTTATACAACTCTTAGCTCTAATTTTAATATTTTATATAATATCGAATTTAATGATATGATAAAGTTAATTATATCATTGATTTAAAATTTATTTATTGAGAAATATTTTATAAAAGTAAATAACGATATATATGAAGAATTCACTTAAGACTCAAATCGAATCTCATATTGACTTTAGAGCGTGGTATCGGAAGATAGTAAATGATTTTAATTTTGATCTTCAAAAAGATCGAGAAGCAAGAGATTTACTATCTCATATTTTAGAAAAGAAACCCTCCTCGTATAACCTTGAGGAGATTTTGCTTTCTTTTAAAGAAAATATCCAAAAAAAAGAACGTATTTGTGTTTATGGTTGTGGTCCTTCATTAGAAGAATCAGTTGATTTTATATTAAGTAATTTAGGAAAAAGCTTTTTTAGTAACTCTGTGAATTTAGCTGCTGATGGAGCTGCTCGATTGCTGAATGAGAGAACCATACCGATTGATGGTATTATAACTGATTTAGATGGTATCACTGAAAGCGATTTCTCTAAGGCGAAATTTGTGATCGTTCATGCACATGGAGACAATACTCTTCTTTTAGAGCGTTTTAAAAACGCGATTATTAACTTCACAAAAATAATCGGGACAACTCAAGCAGAATCGACTTATAATTTAATTAATCCCGGTGGTTTTACTGATGGAGACAGGATATTAGCCTTCATAATATCTTTTTTATTACCGCAACAAGAGCTATATTTAATTGGCATGGATTTCAATGATATTGTGGGAAATTATAGTAAACCAAATCATGAAAAGAATTATTTAGCCGATCCAATTAAGTTTAAAAAGTTACAATATGCATTGCAGATAATCGAGTGGTTAATACCCAAAATCAAGATACCTTTGTATTTAATTAACACTATACCAATTTCAGATAAATTAAATTATTTGACACTTGACGCTTTTAAAGAAAGATTTTAAGAAATTACATTTTAAAATCTTCTATCCCTCGTTTAGTAATAGAATAAACGAGTTTTTTTTCAGGAAGCATATGAGAATTTACCATATGAATATAAATCATGTCCTTCTCCTTATAGCTTAAATACAATACTTCTGAGAAAAAGTGATTCAAATATTGAATTCCAACGGGAAACTCTTTAACAACAGCATCTTCAAAAAAATTTGGAGCTACTTGAGCTGTTAAAATTGTAATTAATTGAAACCTTAGAGTTAAATTGTATATTTTTTCTAAAATTTTAAAGAATGTAGTCTTTGCCTTTAAAAATGATATTTCTTTATCACTACGCTCAATTCTGAAAAAATTATTAATAGAGTCGATTATAAGTAGTTTTACATTATTAGTTTTGACTATAGAGTCCAATTCGTTAAGTTTTAATAAAAGAGTATTGTTACTCATGATTTTTGACACATAAATATTCTTTAATGTCTTTTCACTGTTAAATTTGTTGTATTCTGCTAACTCTTGAACTCTTTCTGGACGGAAGGTGTTTTCTGTATCTAAATAAACAACTTTAAAGGAATTTTCAAACGCTTGTACTGATAATTGATGACAAATCTGAGTTTTCCCTGTCTTGTTAGCTCCAAAAACTACATACACTTTACCTGAAAAGAATCCACCCCCAATTGCTTTATTAAAATTATTGGAACCAGTTGAAATGAAGGTTTTTTCCTGTTTTGTTCTTTCAATTTCACTAATGATTTTTTTCTTATCGATTATATTAGATTTAAATATTTCTCCCACAATAGTTCGGTCTCTTAACATTCCTGCAAATAATTTTTTAGAATCCTTAAATAAACGATAAAAACTTAATTAGGATAATACTTATTTTTATTGATATTAAATCGTAAAATTAATTTTTGATTAAATATTGACTATTAATTATATTAATTTTAACATTTGTTTTTATATAATTAGATATTAATTTTTTCATCCTCTAAAAATGGCAAAAAAAAAGAAAGAAGTATGTCCGTATTGTGGAAATAGTTTTGCGTATCTCAGCCGACATAAGTGCAAAGTAAAGGAGAGAGTTGAAGGTACGGAAGAAGAAGGAAAATCCGACACTGAACGAAGATTGGAAAGAATAGCAGAAAGGAAAAAAGAAAAGGGGCGTAGTTTACGAAAGGATGAGCGAATAGTTCTCAATATTATCTCACGAGAAAAAGATATTTATTTTGATGAACTATTAAAGCTAACTAAGAAGGAACGAATCGATCTCGATAAAATTCTAAATATACTATCACTTCAATCAAAAATACATGTAAATCGAGAGTTAATGGAGGCCTCATGGACAAAACACATAATTCTAAGTGAATCGTACGATGTAAAAATTGAAGATCTGAAAATTGACAAAAATAAACCTGATTTCATTTTGGATATTTTTTCGCACCAGCCATGTTTAATCTGTCCTTTTGCGAGTAAATGTAATAATACTAACCTTGATCAATATAATCCAACACATTGCCCTTGGTTATCAGATTGGATAAAAATTTCTCTGGAAGGGAAGATTTATAATATAAATTTTGAGGTTATTACTGAAGATAAGTGATCTGCTAATACTTCTTCCTTAAACCAATAATATAGATCTCGTTACTTTTTTTGTTAGATGCTTTAGGTTTTAAGCTTCTCACCTCTCTATATTGTTGTTTCATCTTTTTGTAGAAATTCTCGAAATCAGCTCCTTGAAATACTTTTATTAAGAAATTTCCTTTGATTTTGAGGTTTTGAGTAAGTTCAAGGATCTTGAGACATAGTTTAATTTGCCTTGCTTGATCACTAAATTTATTACCTGATTTATTAATACTAGCGTCAGAAAGAATGAGATCAAGTTTTTCTCCATTGAAATAATCATTAATTTCCACTTGAAACTCGGGAGAGGTAAAATCCATTTTAGTCATTCTTACACCTTCAATAGGGGCTAATCTCTTGACATCTGCACCCATAATTTTGTAATGATCGCGGTGATAATATTTGTCGGGATTTTTTTTTAAATTTAATTCCGCGTATTTTTTAGCTACTTGTAACCACGAACCCGGAGCACTACCTAAATCTAATATGTAATACGCTCTTTTAAAAATATCATACCTATTTTGAATATCCAGTAATTTAAAAGCTGATCGGGCTCTATATCCTTCACGCTTAGCTTTTTTATAAACTGCATCTTTTCTATGTTCTTCTGCATCTGGTGGCATGGTCTTTATTAAGTTAATTTTTCATTTTGTTTCAGGACTTTTTTTAATTCGTCAATTTTCATGTCTGTTTTAATCGAGATAAAATCGAAGTGAGTTCTTGAGGCTTTGTAACCATTCTCCTCAATTAATTTAATTATGTCTTCAAGTTTGGGGATAGATGAAAGTTTTAATTGCTGAGATATTTTATGAATGTTATAATAAGAAATAGGCATATTTATTTCATTATGGGCGAAATTAAGGATTTTTCTAATTCTATTTTTATTCTTAAAATTGAATTTCTCATTTAAACTATCTAACTCTTCTACATATGATTTTTGATGCAACTCACCAACCCATAAAGGTCCAGAATATGATAAATGTTTTTCGTTTAAGCATATAGAACATTTTTGAGGAACTTTTAAGAGATTCTCAATAATTGTTGAACGATTCCCGCAATAATTACAATGAATAATATATCCATAACTTTTTGGTAAATCTTTTAATATCTTTGATTTTCCTTTGAAACTCATTGCAAAAATTCTTATGAAATGGTTAGAATAGAAAGTTAGAAGCGGGATTATGCCTAAATTGTTTATATTGGCAATTCTTGAAATAAAAGATATTAATATTCGCGCCCCAATTTCCTTACAATAATCGGTGTGAAGCGGTTTAGCCATATATTTCCTAATACAAACCTTTGGTTTAACTCCAAATAATACTGCTGTATCTGTTGCTGTTATACATAGCAATCCTTTATCTTTTTTAATTGCTTTAATGGCAGAATCAATATATAAGTTTGGAGTGCCAAATGGATCGATTGAAATAACATCTGGTAAGATAGAACTTTGAGAAATTTCTGAAAATAATAGGTTGGCGTCTTTATTTAAAACTTCCACTTGTTTAGGTTCAATTTCGTTTAATTCTAAATTGTTTTTAATTAGCTCAACTGCAATTGGATTAATGTCGTTTATATATATTTTTTCAACATTATTTGTATTTTTTAACAATCTTATTGGACCAATACCCGAAGCTGCCATTGAATCAACTACTACTAACGATTCTTGGCTAACGATTTTACTATAGGCTATAATAGCTAAGATTGTAATATCCCTGTTTATTTCCATCCTTTCGTTATAAAAAACATTCATAGATTTAGAGGGGATTGTATCGTTATCTATCTCGTGTAATAAGAATTTCACAGAACCTTCTTGTTTTGTAATGTACTTGTTTTTACCAAAATCTTGATTTTCAGTTTTCATATTGTATTCTACTTATGATCTAGTTAATTATGTTGTTGAGAAAAAGAGGGATACTGGCTTTTCACTACCTAACAAACCGCCAGAAGTTCTCGTATGAACCTCATTAACGTTATCTACGGTTAAGGATTCAATGTGTTCCATTTTATTAACTTCATCTGTGTTTTCGGGGCTACCAATAATTAAAAAAACGCCTTTTAAAGTTTCTATGATAAAAGCTAAAGGAAGCCATTCATAATATATGCGTATTTTAGCTTTTGGTGAAGGAAAATAAGAATATATTCCACCATAAGTTATTATTGCATGAATATCCCCAACAAAACTTCCACTGTAGCGATTTTTGAAATTACGATTAATTAACGCTTGTTCGTAAGCCTTACATCTATCAGACCACTTTGTTGAATCCCCTCCAAGGCACCTGATACCTCCTTCTGCATTATTAGGTAATCTTTTTAATTCTTGATAAATATAATGATAAAAAGTCATACTATATGGGGATGTATCCAGAATGAATTCTGCTACTTTACCATTAAAAGCTAAAACAAGGTTAGTATAAATCCCATAAAGAATATAGAAACTACAAATAATAGTTCCCATTTCGTTAAATATTCCCACTATCGTCCCTACGGTTCTATTAACTATAACATTAGATGAACCATCCACGGGATCTATTGTAATTCCAAACTTCCCACTACCGAGAACAGGATCAGCTTCTTCAGAAGCAACAAATAGAAAGCTGACATCGCTTTCTTGGAGCGCTTTTAGGATAATGCTATGAGTTAAAATATCCTCGTGAATTTGGTATTCCCCATAAAGATTGATAGCATGCTTTTCTACATTTTCAATTTTCATTCTTTGTTCGATTTCGCGCGAAGTTATTCCCCTTTCTAGCAACCCCCTTATGGGAATCGTTGCTTCAGCAATTGTTTCAATAATCTCAATTAATTCGTCTCTATTTGAAAAAGAATGTGGAACATTATTATCTAACCACTTTGATAATTTTATATTTTCTTTTTTCTCGCTCATTAAAACAACTCATTTAGTGTTTCTAAATTTTAGTTCTCGTATTAAAATAATGAGCTATAATTGATAATCTTTTATAATTTTTTATTCAAAACCACGACTAGTTAACATAGAATTTAGTAGAAACATATTATTATCATTTCCTCTATGTAAAATAAACTTTCGATTGTTTGTTACATCTGTTCGTTCGATTTTGATAGAATTTGTCACCCAATATTGCATTACATTACCTCCGCTTTCCACTTCGTAAGTTTGTCCCTCTTGAGTTCTTCTACTAACTTCATTTACAACCAAAATGCCGACCTCATATTTTTGTTTTAAATTAACCAAAGTAGCTAATAATTGATTTAATCTATAATTCAGAATAACATTTTTTTCTTTTTTCTCATGATTTAATTCTAATCGATATAAATCCGTCATTGAATCAATAATTATTAAATTAAACGGCCCATTCTTAGTTTTTAAATCGTTTAGAACGGCAAATTCCAAGTTAAAAACAAAACTGAATATTTCGTCAAAATTCGTGGTATGAATAAAGAAAATATTATCTAAAACATCCTCTAAATTGTTCTCGAACACAGCATTAATTTTTTTGGATGGAAAATTTGGTTTTGTATATAGGTACAGCACTTTTTTTTTATTTAGCGCGTATAGCTTAGCTGTTTGAAGTGATAATGTAGTTTTCCCAACACCAAAATCGCCCCATAATGAAGTTATTCTCTCTTTAACTCCATTAGATTTAAAGAACTCATTTACTTTAGTTAGGGGAAATTGCATAAATAAAAATTTTTAATTGTTTCTTTAATTTCTATAATTAATTTGAGAAATCAACCTTTATATATCTTAACAGAGGATTTAAATTTCTTTTATATAATTAAGAGTGAGTTAGATAAGTATAAAATTTATTTTCAAATCCTAAATTTGGATTCTAAAATTCCCGATATTCCGTCAATCATCCTTACCACTTCCAATGATTATAAAAAACTTGGAAATAAAAATCGTGTTAACTTTCTTGTGTATTCAAAAAAAAATGATTTTGGTAAGTATTTCTTACATGTTCTTGCTGCTGTGAGAATTGGTTATAAGAAATATTATTCTACATTAACTTTTTCTATCGATCCCGGTAAAAAGCTAGGCTTAATGGTTTTTTTAGATGATTATTATTTAGATTCATATTGTTGTTTTGAAAATAGTGATTTTTTTGCTATAATTCATAAGTATATAGCCATATTTGATGAAGATAATCCAACTCTGATGAAATTAAACTTCAAATTGGGGCGAGGTGTTCTTGATATCACTTATGATTTAGTAAAGCAAATTTACATCATGTTTCAGAATCGGAAGTATCTCAGAGTTTGTTTGATTGATGAGTTTAAATCGTCGCAATTTAAATTATCAAAGAATACAATTGGCAAAAAGTTTACAAAAGATGAAATTTCTGCTTTGATATTAGCGTTTAGATTAGGAATCGATGTTAGATTTGATAATTATAAAGTTATTTTTGAAAAGTTAAGGAAGAAGAAATTATTTATAAGAAAAACTGAAACTGAGAAACCTAAAAATCATGATGAGCCCATATTATCATTAGAGGAAGTAGTAGAAAAAGTTTTGAATGGGAAGTTAACTCTTAGTAATGCAACAGAAATCATAAACGCTAATAATGTATAATAAAATAATATTTATCTTTTTTACAATTTTATAATAATAAAACCTATAAAAGCAAAGCACTTTTTTCATAGAAATGAAAAAATATATTTCCTTGATGATTATGCTTTTTACATTCTTGTTGCGTAGGGGATACTTAGGATTATGACACGGATTAGAAGTATTGATATTTTCAGAGGTATTTGCATATTCTATATGACTTTTGGGCACATGGTTAATTGGTGGATTTCTCAAGGAGATTTCTGGTTGTATGAGATTATATGGAATTATGGTGCTCCAGTAGGCGGTGGTGGATTTTTATTAGTTTCAGGTATGAGTGCCTCAATATCCTATAAGAGGAATCAGCTGAAAGCTCAAAGTTCTCAAGAATTTAAGATGAAACGAGCTAGAAATGTTTATATGTTGAGGAGTTTGCTCATCTTCTTAATTTCGTTATTATGGAATTTCATCGGTACCCTTTTCATGGGACTTTCAGGAGTATGGTTATGGTTTGTAATACAAACAATTTCAATATCTTTGTTTATGGCTTGGCCGTTTTTAAAAACATCCAGAATTTTTAGATTATCGATGTGTTTTGTATTTTGGATTGGTAACGAATTTATATTTTATTGGTTGTCTCCTTACAGTAATACACAAAACATGTTAGGATATCTTTTCTATTTTCTTTACAATTCTCCCGATCAAAACGTCATTTTGGGTTATTTTCCATTTCTTCTTTTAGGAACCGTATTCGGTGATGTTTTCTTTGAATCTAATGGTATTGACAATCTAATCGAAAGAAGATTGTTCTTAAAGAAAAAGATTTTTAGAAATGGTCTATTATTTGGAATTTTTCTAATAACATTTGGACTGTTATACAATTTTCCTGATTTCTCGAATAAATCAACATTTGCTTCGCATATGTTTATCGTTGGGATTGAGCTTATGTTGATGGCATTATTGGTTTACATTAAAGAGATTAGAGTAATAAGCTTCCAAAAAAGGTATAGATTCTTTGAAATTTATTCCTTTTATTCTTTTACTATGTTCCTTGCTCATGAGGTTCTTTTCTTCCTATTTCAACCAATTTTTAATTTTATTAACATTTGGTTTGTAGTTATCCCCATATTATTTGCATGGACTTCTCTATTTCGATTTATTTACAAAAAATGGGGTAGAATCGCTTCACTTAAATTTCTACTTAATAAAATAGCTGTGGAACTAGCAGATAGAATTGAAA
>JAHLWV010000405.1 GCA_019057735.1 Promethearchaeota archaeon
GATTCTGTTTATTAATAACTGAAGATATTCTTCCAAACGCAGCCCTTCGTATTCGGTCGGCATCTTTAGGAGTTTCAATTTGGCTTAATTGCTTTGAGTGCTCCCTTTGTAGTTTTCTCAATACGGGCAAAATTCCGTTCAATTTACCCAGAGTTAATTTAAGTACGTCAACATCAACTAAAAGTGAAGCTAACTCTTTGTAAAAATCGGGTAATTCTTCAATCATCGGAACTCTCTTAATTATGGTCATGATCCGATCTAGTAATTCTTCGATGGCTACTTTTATCCGTTTAGATTCCTTTTTTTTCGCCTTGAGGAGAATAGGTGCATTTTTAGAGACCTGAGCACTACTTTTCATAGCTCTCTTGAAGGCTATATCTAAGAGCTCTTTTGAATTAGGGACGTGATAAAAATTTAGGAAAGGATTTTTCATAAAAGTCAATAGTGTGTTTATTATTTACATAAAAGAAGCCTAAGCCAAAAATATTACGATTTCGCTTTTAAATCTAAAATTTTTTGTTCTATTTTTGAGATTTCATTTGATAAATCAAT
The DNA here is from genome assembly GCA_019057735.1 of Promethearchaeota archaeon. The sequence continues at coordinate 553 of JAHLWV010000405.1, forward strand.
GGTTTCTTTAGGTATTGATTGGTATAATTCAATGATGTACTGATATCTTGCTAATGCTCTTGAGAAATTATTAGAACTTTCTTCCTTTTCAGCCTTTACTTGAACTAGTTTTATCTTTTCAATCTTACTCCTAATATCTGGAGGCAGAGCGGTCTTTTGTTGTTGTAGCTTCTTGTTATATCTTTCTTTCTCACTCATTACTTTTGAAACTCTGCTTTGAAATTCTTGCTCCTGTTTTAATTTAGTTAATCTTGCCATTTCTCCTTTCTTTTCTTCATCTTTTTTATACATATCAATGTTCCGGAGTTCTTTCTCTAGAATGCTTATCTGATTATGCCAGCCAAGCTGAGTAAATAATTCAATTGCTTGAGTATAAAAAACTTTTGCTTCGTCGTATTCTTTTCGTTTAAGTTTCTGGTTTCCATTTTCTAATAGTTCTTGCCCCTTAGCAATTAACTCATCCTCTCGCTTCTTTTTTTCTTTTAATTTATTAAGTTTATTCTGTTTTTCTTTCCATTTACTCTCAAAGGTCTTTTCTTGCTCTTTTACATTAGATTGTGAAGTACTCTTAAGCATTTCATTTCTTTTCTCAGTCAATTTCATCTGTTCAAGTAATTTATAACCTTTGGGACGAGTTAAATTTGAATTATTTCTTTTTTTATATTTGTATTCATCGATCTCAACTGGTTGAGTGTTTGCTCCTAAACCTTGTTGTATTCTTTGCCTCCTTCTCTCAGCGGAAGCTAAAGCCACAATATCCTTTAAATTTATAGGAACTCCTTTAGATTTTCGAAATTCTGCCATGCGTTGATAGTCTTTTATCTCATTAATTTGCCACAAAATTTGTTTACACTCATATTTATATTCGAGATGTTTAAATAAGCTATAGGCTTCGTTATATAATTTTAATGAGTCATCGTATTTATCTTCAAGAGCTAAATTTCGAGCTTTTTCTAGAATAACATTACCATTTGCTTCCGAAATTTGAGCGTTCTCGAATTTAGTTTCCCCTAATCTTTCTGTGCCTGACTTTAACTGAGATTTAGGTTCAAACTTCTCTTGATCTCCTCCAAATCTTTGTATGGACATTTTTTCATCTCTTTTTAAATGTTGCAACCGAAGTATTTCTTTTATAACTATCGAGACTTGCCCAGTTAATCCTAATTTAGTGTAATTATCCTTTACTTGCATTAAAACTGAAATCGCCAAATCGTAATTTTTATTCCCCTCAGCGATTTTCGATTGATTTTCCAACTTTTCTGCTTCTTTCAATAAATCTGTTTCTCTATTTAACATCTCTTATCGCTTAGTTTTTCTTTACTATAATAAAATAACAAATAAAATTTAATAAAATTATTCAATAAACGCTCATTGAAGAGGTTAAAAATATAATATAAACTCAATACTAATATGTCTTCTGAAAAAATTAAAGTTGGTATTTTAGGAGCTACCGGGATCGTTGGTCAAAATTATATTAGTCTATTGATTGGGCACCCATGGTTTGAAATCGTAGATGTTGCAGCATCGCCCAGATCAGCAGGAAAACTATATAGAGAAGCTGTCAAAGGAAGGTGGCAAATGTCTATGAATATTCCTTTAGAAGTTAGAAATTTATTGGTTCGGGATGTCCAAGATTTTAATTCTCTCAAAACTGAAGTTAGTTTTGTGTTTTCTGCAATGGATTTGCCTAAAAAGGAAGATACGAAAGAAATTGAGTTTAAATACGCCAAAATGGGTATTCCGGTTATAAGTAATAGCTCAGCGAATAGATGGACCCCCGATGTGCCTATGATAATACCTGAAATTAACTATGATCATACAGATGTAATCCCCATCCAGCAAAAAAATAGAAATTTGTCGAGTGGTTTTGTGACTGTTAAACCAAACTGTTCTATTCAAAGCTACATGGCTCCTATTTTTGCTTTAGAAAGAAAGGGATATAAAGTTGAAAAATTGATAGTAACGACTCTTCAAGCTGTTTCTGGGGCAGGATATCCCGGAGTTCCCTCCTTAGATATGTTGGATAACATTGTCCCTTACATAGGAGGAGAAGAAGAAAAATCTGAGAAAGAGCCACTCAAAATTTTAGGACACGTTAACGGGAACGGAATTGTTAACAATGATTCGATTAAAATAAGTGCAACTTGTATTAGGGTACCTGTTACGGATGGTCATACTGCTTCTGTCAATATTAAATTTAAAAATCAAATTCCAAGTAAAGAAGACATCATTAAAATTTGGAGAGAATTCAGATCGATCCCTCAAGAACTTAATCTACCCTTTGCTCCAAAGCAACCAATTATATACCTGGATAATTTAGATCGCCCTCAACCTAAAAAAGACAGAGATAACGACAAGGGCATGGCGGTTACTATTGGCCGTTTAAGGAAGGATACAATTTTAGATTATAAATTTGTTGCATTAAGCCATAATACAATCAGAGGCGCAGCAGGCGGAGCAATATTAAATGCAGAATTACTGAAAGCCAAGGGATTCATAAAATAAATTTAA
>JAHLWV010000406.1 GCA_019057735.1 Promethearchaeota archaeon
TTTAGCTTTTAAATCCTTCAGCATCCAATCGTTCATTACACAATTTATCGCATTTTTGGATGTAGGGATTATTCCTTCCCACATGGAAAAACTCCACCTTTTCGTATTTCTCGCACAGCTTATAGACCTCGCCGCACATTTTCGATAGGTGTGGATAGTTGATTTTCCATTTCTTATTGATTTGCTGTATTGCTAAGTTGCTATCAGAATACACTTGAATGTGCCCTCGTGAGAATCTTTCAGCAACTTTTAATGCGTTAATTATAGCTTGATACTCGGCAGTATTGTTTGTCGCAGTTCCATTAAAATTACATTCTTCATGGATGATGTTATCGTTATGAACAAATAGAAAAGCGCTAGCAGCGGGCCCAGGATTACCGCGTGAAGCACCATCCACATAAATTTTAAGTTTGTCTCCTTTTTTAACTGGACTTCTATTCATAATAAATAGGAGTGTCTTTTTTAATTTAAATTTATAATATGATTTAGAGAGAATGCTGAATTTGGAATTTTCAAAGTATAGATATTTATACTAGAAAGGAATTTTTTTAACATTAATCTAAAAATATCCACTCAGTAGAACCTTTAAATGTCTACACGAATATTTGTAATTATATACAAAAACGAATGAAATTCCAATACGATGAAAAAAGCTCGTTTTTACCTTATTATCTTATTCTTGAGCACTTTTTTAATCTCATTTAGTTCGCTAATCTCGGATGGAAACTGTTATGAGATAGACGATTCAGGTACGGTAACCTATATAGTAGATGGGGACACAGTTGATGTATCTTCGGTTGGAAGGATTCGCCTTGCCGATATTGATGCTCCCGATGCAGGAGAAGCTGGTAAGGAAGCCGCGACTAATTATCTCTCGTCCCTAATTTATCAAAAAACCGTATATGTAGATATTGACGATGTATATGGTACAGATGTTTATGGGCGTATTGTCGCAGTGTTGTATGTGTATTATGACGCTAACCATGTGAAGAATGTCAATAAAGCCATGCTCGACGCGGGACATGCGACTATCTGGAATTTTAATAATGAATTCGATCCTTACTCGTGGAATCTTATCGAACCATATCCTCCTGGAAGCACTCCACCACCTGACGATCCGCCTCCTGATGACCCGCTCCCCTCAAAAAATGGCCTTGATCCCCAACTCCTGTCTACTATTGGAATTATAAGTTTAACTACAGGAATAATAAGTGTTGTAGGCGTCTATGCCTACAAACAACTTAATCCAAACAAGAGAAAGGTGAGCAAATTATCTACAAGTTCAAAATCAATAATAAAGACTAGCAGCTACAACTCTCAATTAGAGACTTCACAATCCAGACTCCCAAATAGTAAACCTTCAAAGAAGATTAGCGATATAAAAGTAGGTGATAAAAACCTTCATCTTACAGGAAAAGTATCTAGAATTGATAAGGTTCACGAATTTACCAAGCAAGGGGATCAAAAAGGACGAGTCGGCTCATTTATATTAACGGATTCTACAAAATCGATTCGTGTGGTTTTATGGGATGACAAAACATCCTTTCTTAATAATCATTTATTTACTTTAGGGCGAGAAGTGGAAATTGATAACGCATATAGTAAACTAAACACATTTCAAGGGAGAAATACCTTAGAGGTACATTTAAGTAAGTATTCAAAACTCACTATTAATTAAAGGAAATACTTGATTCGGCGAGTCGTATTGGGTATGAAATTTAACTTCCTATTTGGTAAAGGTCTCAACTTCAGCAATTTCCACTAGATTTTCCTAATTAGTTTTTTTTAATGCTTCTTGAATAAAATTTTCTAAATTTTTTTCATATTCATCAGCAATTTCAATTTGTCCACTAGGTTGTTTTAATATTATAATGAATTCGATTTCAATCAGAATATCTAAGGCATTTCGAAGTATTTTATTATAAAAATGATTTGGTAATTCACCTTTCTTACGAATTTTTTTTAATTCTTCCAATAATTTATTTTTATAAACTGTTTTAGATTTTTGCATCCCTTCACTAATTGTTTGGATTACTTTTTCAAATATCTTTCTCCAATGTTCAAGTTCTATTTTTTCTGAAGGAATTTGACTAAATTCTGATTCTTCTAGAGGATTTTCTTCAATTAGGAAGATTTCTTTAAAACCTTCAATGGTTTCTGTCTTTACCTTACCTAACTTTTCAACAGTTTCAATGTACTGAGTAAACGATTTAAACATTCCAGACTGATCTGGTTTTTGTATATATGATGCTCCATTGTAATTAAAATCTTGAGAACTTCTCATATAATTATCTACAACCCCATATCTTGTTGATTTTCCCTGATCTCTTATTTTTTTTATCGTTTGTATTAAAAAATCTACTGCTAAACCAAACTTTAATGGTTTAATTTCTTGTTCTTCATCAATTTGAATACCATTTTCATTATATTTTTTCGATATCTCTTCTAATGAGATAAAGTCATCAGCACTCATTAAAAGGTGCTCACTCACATTTTCTGGGTTTGATATGATCGTAACAACTTTTTGATGAGACTTAAGCCAGTTTACCAATGGAATAAAATCTTTATCACCAGTGATAATAATGAAATGATCTAAAGAAGGATGTATAATAGCAGTATCGAGACAATCTACAGCAAGTTTTACATCAACGCTATTTGTTTTCCCCATTGAAACTTGAATTGGTTCAAAACCTAAACTGTAGAGCGCTTGAATTATTATTTTATTTGTTTTTGCCCAATCTCCATACACCCGCTTAATATAGGGATGTCCAATAGATTCTGAATACATTAATAATGCTTCAGCTAAAGGTGTGTTAATACCTTCAGCAATAACTCTAACATTTTCATAATCCCAGAAAATGGCGATTTGGATTTTACTCATATTAATTATATAACAAGATGATAATTTAAAACTATATTTCAGAAACTAATGTTTAAATATAAATCTCATAATTATAGAATATAAATGCAATAAGCAAGTAATCATGATTTTTGTATTGATATTTTATTGATCGCGTATCGACATTTTCTTGAATTCACCTTTAAAACATCCCATTTTTCAA
>JAHLWV010000072.1 GCA_019057735.1 Promethearchaeota archaeon
ATTCCCGTCATAATGGCAGTATATTCAATTAAAGAAGTCGTGTCTCCTAACGATACTCCAACTTTGATTAGTTTTAATAAATCGATAAACTTGTAACTAGCATCCATCGACTCCAATTCGAAACCAATCATACCGCCAAAATCCGTCATTTGCTTTTTAGCGACTTCGTGTCCCAAATCTGATTTTAATCCTGGGTAAACAATATTTGTTACTTTTGGATGTTTATTCAAGAATTCTGCTATTTTTATTGCACTTGAACTATGTCTTTTCATTCGCAAACTAAGTGTTCTACATCCACGTAAAATGAGCCACGCGTTAAACGGACTTAAAACGGCTCCTTGGGTCTCTAACCAGAAATATCGAATATTTTGTAATATATTTTTAGGGCCAATTATTGCCCCACCAAGACAATCACCGTGGCCATTAATGTATTTAGTTAAACTTTCAATTACTAAATCAGCACCTAATTCTATTGGTTTTTGTAAAGCGGGACTTGCGAATGTGTTATCCACAATACATTTTCCACCTATTTCGTGAATAAGTTCAGCGCATTTCTGAATATCTATTACATCAATAGTGGGGTTTGCCGGTGTTTCAACAAATACAAACTTAGTATCTTCATCTAGAGCCTTTTTGATAGCGTTTAAATCCCGCATATCAATTATTCTCGGTTCGTATCCCATTTGTGGGTATACATTTGTAAAAAGGCGATATGTTCCAGTATATTGGTTTTTATGCATAATAAAGTTTGGAATATGATCTGGTTTACTTTGAGGGAAATATTTGGATAAATTTTTCGGTTTGACTCTCTTAATCCGTTTTTGGAGGACGCTCGAACAAGCAAGATGAACTGCTGCCATCCCAGAAGCAACAGATATAGCATCTTCTCCTCCATGCAATGTCGCGAGCTTCTTATCTAAAGCAAACAATGTAGGATTTTCTGTTCTTGAATAAAAGTAATGGTGTTTTAAAAGCTCCGTTAAAGAGGAGTATACGTATGATTTAGTAGCATATAAGGGCACGCGTAAACTATGAGTAGTACTAGGGTATGGATCTTCTCCAGCTCTAATTAGTTGTGAATCGAATTCTAGCTCATCCCACTTTTCTCTTAATTCTTTATTAATTTGATCTTGTGGTTTTTTTTCTGCCATCATTATCCCTCCAGACCAATAATTTCTTGAGGATCGTCAGATTCATCTAACCCTTCGGCTTTTCGAAATTCATCCATAGTGCGGGATGCTATAATTTTTAAGTACTCTTTTAGTTCTTTATCAACTTCTGGAGCAATTCCGGGACCCACTTGGTTTTCAAGTATCAAATTAACTTTTTCTTTAGCTCTCACGATGATGTTTTTTGATCCGTTCCTTCTCCACACCCCTCTTTTATCTCTATCTGAGCTAAATTTTGGGACAAATATTTCTTTTCTAGTGTTTTTTGATGTGTGCTTTAACATCATATAATTCTTCCCCTCAGTTGCCACCCTTTTAATTTCATTTATAGCAAGTGTTTCCTCGTTAAATCTAATTCCTTTCATCCCATGATTAATCATATCAATTAATTCATCATCAATAACGAGTAATTCTAACGCTTCCGCTAACGAGGATTCGTAGGTCCCTGCACACGTAATGTAATTAATTCCTGCTTGTATAGCGAAGAAGAGCGTCATAAATCTCTCAAATCCGTTTTGAATATCGAAACATTTTGATTCTGTAACGGCCCCCGGACCTCTAGACGGAATATTATAGAAGCGAGCTAACTGAGCTGTAGCTGCAGTGATTAAGCCCGTTTCTATTGATCCCCAAGCAACATTCCCACTAGGAGGGTCCATAGGGCAATTCATTGTCGAATAAAAGACAGGCGTTCCAGGATTAATAAGTTCAGTAAGAACAATTGAAGATAAGACTTCCATATTTGTTTGTATTAACAATCCCGCTAAAGTAACTGGTGCAGTCGCTCCAGCACTAGCCGCAGACGCAATAATAATTGGTTGCTTGTAATTTGCAAAAACGAATAATCCGTTTAACATAATTTTAGTAAGCATTAGAGGGCTTGTTGGGTTAAAAAACCCAATTAACCTTGGTCTTTTTTTTAGTTCATCTTCACCGCCAGCGATAATTGAAGTCATAACCATCATATCCTTACTTGCAACCCTCCCATAACACCCTAATCCAAAGGGTTTGAAACTATTCTCTGCCCAAGCGCGTATACTGTGATAATGAGTTTCCGTATAGGGCACATCGTTCGGCCACACATCTAAGTGCGAACATACGATGTTTTTTAGACTATCGACGATCCGAATTTGACTTATAGTATCTTCAAGCAACGATTTTCGCACTCCATTTTTTTTCTCTGGGTCGTACATTTTGATGGGTGTACCAACGGTAGCAAATTTAGTACTAGAAGTATTTACATCAAACTTAAACGAACCATCCGGACCCCATAGACTGAAAGAATCGGGTACAATTTTAATAGTTTCTTTTACAAAGCTTTCAGGAAATCTTACAAATTTACTATTTTTATCAAATTCTGCTCCATTTTCAATTAAAAGATTCCTAGCTTCGATAGACTCTATTCTAACGCCAATAGTTTCTAATAATTCTATAGTATTTTGATGTATAAGTTCAATTTCATCCTTCGTTAAAACTTCAATTTGATTCATTCTCATTGTAATTTCAAACCAGATAAGATATTTAAATTCTCTTTTAACAAGATATTATTTCATTATTTTAGTTCTAGAAACCATTAATTAATCTACTTTTTGAAAAACCTTTTTTTTCATAAAGGTTAGTAATAACTAATAACTTTATTTTAAATTCTATTATTCAGAGGAATCAAAATGTCATTAAAAGAGCAAATAAAAGAACTTGTTGAAGAATGGGATGAAGACGGTTTAAAAAAACTATGCCGTTCAGTATTGGATAACCAAGAAGCGTCTGCAGAAGTAATCTTGGAAATCATCGGTAATCTCATGAAATTTATAGGTTCTCAATTTGAAAATGAAGATATTTTTCTACCTGACTTAATTGGTGCTGCGGGAGTGGTTAAAACTGTAATCGACGACGTATTAGACCCTGCAATTAGAGCTTCTGGTAGTGAAAAGAAAACCCTCGGAAAAATCGTTATTGGAACCGTTGAAAGCGATGTACATAGTATCGGGAAGGATTTAGTATCGTCTTTTCTGTTTTCTAATGGGTTTGATGTCTATAATTTAGGAGTAGAGGTTACTGCGGACGAATTTATTAATAAAGCAGAAGAAGTTGGCGCCAAAATTATAGGAATGTCTTCGTTGTTAACGATGTCTATGGATTTTCAACGACAAGTTATAGAAGAATTGAAAAAGAGGGGTTTGAGGGCGAAATATAAGGTTATCGTTGGCGGTGCTCCTACAACAGAAGAATGGTCTGAGCAAATTGGAGCCGATGGTTGGGCAGACGATGCTATTGAAACGGTAAACTTAGTAAAGAAATTAATTGAATAGATAAAAATAAGAGTGTAAGTCTGATTAACTATGAAAATGGAAAAATTGAAAGTATTATCTACAGACGAAATTGAATTAATTCATTTCGCTTCAATGGAATTGTTATCAACCGTCGGTATTAAGATTGATGATCAAGATGTTAGGGAGTTACTTCAAGAAAAAGGCGCTGTTATTAATGATAATACTAAATTTGTAAAATTTCCTGAAAATTTTATTGAAGAGCAGTTGAAAAAAGTCCCCAGTTCTTTTAAATTACACGGACCTGATGGCTCTTTTAATTTTGAAGTAAATACGCACGATACCATTTTTGCAACTATAGGAACTCCCGTTAAAATATACGATTCAGAGAAAAAAAATGGAGTGCGAAAATCGTTGCTTGAAGATACAATTAAACAGATACGAGTTGTAGACAGTCTGGAAAACATTGTATGTTCGCACTTAGACGTGTGGCCGGGAGATATACAATATACGACAATCCACGCTCGTTGTATCTACGAATGGGCTAAAAATACTAAAAAGCCTTACGGCCTAGGCGTTTATGGGAGGCTTGCAAGTACAGATATGATAAACATGGTCTCTATAGTTGTAGGAGGAAATAATGAATTAATTAACAGACCTCGCCTTGTTGGGTTTTTTAACCCTACTAGCCCGCTTCATTTGCCCCAAATTATGACAAATGGATTACAAATATTTGCAAAATACAAGCAGCCAACAATAATTGCGCCTGAAGCTCTTGCTGGGTCCTCAGCACCCGTTACTTTAGCAGGATTATTAGCCCAAACCAACGCTGAAATTCTTGGTGGAACTATTCTTGCTCAAATCTTTAACCCGGGAGCTCCAATTTTTTATGGAACCGTATCTCACATAACTGATATGCGATCTGGGAACTCAGCAATCGGGAGTATTGAAACTGGACTTATCACTGCGGGAATTGCACAACTTGCGCGATTTTACAACATTCCTTCAAGGGGTCCTGGTTTGGTAACCGATTCTAAATGTTTCGACCTGCAAAACGGTTTTGAACGATTTCAAACGCTTTTACTTGCAGCACAGGCGGGAATAAATTACATAACCTGCGCTGGGACTTACGAAGCTACTTTAGTCGAAGCTTTGGAGCTCCTTGTAATTGATGACGAGTTAGCTGGCATGGTAAAAAGAGCAACTGAGGGTATTATTGTAAACGAAGATACAATAGGGTTAGAAACTATTAAGAAAATAGCTTTGAATGAAAAGCCCGGTGCTACTTTCTTGGCTGAAAAACACACGCGTAAACATATGAAACAAGAATTATATATGCCAATTCATAAACTTATTAATAGGAATAGAAGAAGTACTTGGCGAAAGAAGGGTTCAAAAGATATTATGGAGTCAGCTCGCGAAAAAGTCGAGGAGATATTGCGGGATTATACCCCTCCTGAACTTTCTCAAGATATCGATTCTGAACTACAAAAGTATATTAAAAAAGTAGAAGAAAGAACGATCTACGATTACATGAAAGCCGAAGGGATGACATCGGGGCATGTTTCTTTACCAGGTACGGATATATCAATTTAGGAAAGGTAAATTAAAAATTCATAACTTTTTATTTGATTTTCTTTTTATATATTTTTTAACTAAGTCTAGTAAATTTATTTTCAACATAGCATATAAGAAGATTACCATAACATATAATGAGATTACGCTTAGAATCCAACTTTCTCCTCCCAATAAACTGCAAATATTTAAGAAGTTATAAGAGAAAATTAACATCAATCCTAACTTTCCAAGCCAACACCAAATTATCGTCTTTTTCAAAGAATATTTTATTAATCCAAGGGGAATTGTAATAAGATCGTCCGATATAGGAGTTAAAGCGGCAAAAAATATAGCAAAAGGGGCAATTCTTGGATGTTCTACTAAGAACTGTTGATAATTCTTTACTTTTTTTCTCTGCTCTTCAGAAATGAACTCTGAAACGCCTCTACCAACAAAATAACCCACCAATTCGCCAAATAAACAACCTAAACTTGCTACTAAAGCGACGACCATAGGGATGATCAAATTTAATTGTAAAAATGGGAGAGAGCTAAAACAAACTACAAATGTGTATGGTGTAGGAATAGGTAATAGATTTCCTATTAAACAAACAAGAAAGGTTATTAGAAGCCCCGATGCTAGATTTTGAAATGGAGGATACTTGGAAAGGTTTTCTATAGCTTCTCTATGAGCTTCATTTAATAGGAAATCAATTGAAATAATCGTAAGCACTATTAACAGAATTATAAAGACGTAATCTATTCGTTTTAACTTCATTTAATTAATACTTCATGATGTTATTATGTAAAATAAAAAGAAGTTCATTAAATAGTTGATCGTTTAGAAACATTAAGGGCTTGAAAGTATCACTATAATAACGCTCACTAAAATACTACCAAGAAATAGCGATATTAGCGCAAAAGCTAACCACACCTGTTTATTCTGCTTTTTTCGTATGTACTTCTTTCTTTTTTGGTTCTGTCTTGATTTTAATGAGCTCATTTTATTAATTATTTTCTTTAAGTGGCTTTTTTTTTATATGATATCTTCGCTTTCTCCTTCTTCTTTTTCTTCCACTTCTACCTTTTGCAATAGTTCGGTTAATACCACTTTATTAAAAGAAAAAAGCATTCTGGGGATATATTTATCAGCTAAATAGGTTCCATCATCGATCTCTTCTTTTAAAGGGAATAACTGCTTTTCTTTGATTACAGAACCTAAATAATTTCGTTCATATTCGCGATATCCAAAGATTTCATTTTTTACAATAACAATTTTTCGTTCAAATCCTTCAGGAATTCCCGCTTTTTCAAGTACTAGGAGTATTTTTTCCCTCGATAAAGACTCAAGAAGCTCAAGATCTTCAGCTGTACCTTCATAAGCAGGTCCAGTTTGAGTAAGTTCATAATCGATCGCTTTCTCTAACCCTATCATTACTTTAAAACCATGTGTTTCGTCATCTTGGTCAACAGCAGTAATTTTAAAGGCAATTCCGTGTTTGTCCCTTATAGCTGGAGCCATCTTTGCAGCGATGAATTTCATTCTTGTAGTTGTATTGTAGCCGTGCCACAACCAGACTCTGTAATGCTGCGGATCTGTAAAAAGAAGAACAAAATCATCATCTAACAAATCTTGTAATTTTAATTCAGGATCAATTATTAATTCTTCAAAATCACCGATCTCATCGTTAAATTGGTAAACGATAATATCTTGAACTTTTCTTTCAGGAATATCTTCTACTTTTTCTACTTTCTCTTCTATTTCTTCTTCTACTTCTTCTTCTACTTCTTCTTTCGTGTTATTTTTAGCTGGGGGTTGCTCATCTGGCATTTTATTTAATTTAAATTGCTTTAATTACTTAATAAATAGTTAGGATTAATAATATATTATTATTTTTGCTTTAAAAATAGATGTAGAATTTAATTCAGAAATTCGATTATAGCTTTTAAGACCAAATTTGGTTCTTCGACAAAAGGAGCATGTGCGCTTTTACTAAACCATGTGATTTGGGAATTTGTTATTAATTCAGCGAGTATTTCGGCGTTTTGAGGTGGAACTAAAATGTCCTTCTTTCCATGCATGATTAAGGTAGATATCTTTAATTCTTTTAATTTATCGCATGTATTGAGCGATTCAATTGCCTTTGTTTGATGTTCGTAATTTTCGGGCGACATTGGCGTTTTTGCCATGTTTTGAATCGCATATCCAATAAGCTTGGGGTTTTTTTTTATGAATTCGTTTGAATAGAATATAGTCAAAGTTTCTTCTGCTATTTCTTCTATAGTTCGCCCCTCTCTTGGCTTATCTATGATCTGTAATACTTCTGAAGATGCTGAAATTGATTTAGGTCCACCACAACTTGTGGAACATAAAATTAACTTCTTTATCCTATTATAGTTTAAAACCAACTCTTGGGCAATACCACCTCCCATTGAGTGTCCGAAAAGATGGGTATATTCAACGTTTAAAGCATCCATTAAACCAATTGTGTCGTCTGCTAGTGTTTTTATCGTGTAATCCAGTTTGGGATCGTCAGATTGTCCTGTTCCTCTATTATCGAACACAATAACTTTAAAATGTTTTGCTAATTCTTTAAGAAAATATCTCCCCCACCAGCTAGTGTTTGCCCCCAAACCTAAGATCATTAATAGAGGATGCCCCTCGCCGTAAACTTCGTAGTATAAATTAAAATTATTAATTTTAACCTTAGGCATTATTTAAATTCCCCTTTCGATTAGTTATCGTTGTATAAGATTTTAATTTATTTTAATATTAGGTTTTTCTTAATTTTAGTATTTTAAAAACTGGACTTTAACAACAGCAAAGTTCACAAGATATAAAAATTTCGAGTAATTATATTCCTCAAGCTCTAATTTTATTGGCAATGGAAACTTTAGAAATTTAATTCATTGCGGGAATTGCCAAGCTTGGTCAAAGGCGCTGGACTCAGAATCCAGTCCCGTAGGAGTTCGGGAGTTCGAATCTCCCTTCCCGCACTTAACCACAATGATAACACTTAAGAATTAGAAGATTGGATTTGTAATTTAATATACTTTTTAAATAATTGGGAAAGATTATACCTCAATTCTCACTCACACTACCAAAAGATAAATACCTAAGGTGGGGGAAGGAATTATTGTTTTTTATGCAGTTAGTTTTTTTTATAAATCGTAGATTTAAATTACGTGTAATTCATTATTGCATTTAGGGCAGAATAAAGGTAATTCCTCTTTACATGGCTCTAAATCTTCGCTATTCAGCAATTTTCTCCAACATATTAATTTTCCATCTTTTTCGATCATATCTCGACCATGGTGTTGAGGTATAATATTTTTAGTTTCGCAACTTTGACAAATAATTAATTTTGCATTGCTTTCTAAGTTCTCCAAAGAGAGTTCTTTAAACTTTATTTTATACCTGAAAATGGTCATTCCATTGATTAAAACGAGTAAGGACACGCCCATATCTGCTATTCCAACAGCAAGCCACAGCGACATAAAGCCTAAAACTGTGAGAATCGCGAAAGTAACTTTGACAATTATCGAAGTCCAAATGTTTTGTCTTATGATTCTATTGGTCCTTTTTGTAATATCAAAGAAAGTTATAATTTTCTTTAAATCGTCGCTCATAATAATAACATCCGCTGTTTCTAAAGTTAAATCCGTTGCCGAAGCACCAATCGCAATTCCTAAATCTGATAATGCTAAGGCAGGAGCATCGTTTATTCCGTCACCAACCATAGCCACTCCTTTAAATTTCTTTTTTAATCTTTCAATTTCCTCTAATTTTTGGTCGGGTAACAATTCTCCGTAGTAAGAATCTATATCTAAACACTCCCCTATTGTGTTGCATACTAACTGATTATCCCCCGAGATAAGAACTGACTGATAACCTCGTTTTTTCAAACCATCGACTAAGAGGGGTGCTGAAACTCTTAACACATCTCTGATTGTAATTAGTCCCATAATTGTTTTATTGTTACCAACTAATATAGGAATAGTTCCAGATAATTCGGTTTCTTCAAAGATATCATCAGGAAGGTCAAACTTTAATTCTTCAAGGTAATTCTTACTTCCTACATAATAAACTTCCCCTTGAATTACTCCTTTAATACCTTTACCTTTAGTGATTTTAAAATCTTCTACAGTATATAACGGTAATTGCATTTGTTTCGCTTGGTAAACGATAGCTTTTCCAATTGGGTGCTCTGAAAGATTTTCTAAGCTAGCAGCTATTTTAATAACCTCTTGTTTATTGCTGGAATAATTAACAATGTTAAAAACTTTTAAATTCCCTTCCGTGAGAGTTCCGGTCTTATCAAACGCGATTAACTCGATATTTTTCGCTATTTCAATAAATTTGTTTCCTTTAACCAGTATTCCTTCCTTTGCCAATTTTGTGAGTGCGGCTATATTAGCTAAAGGAGTTGACAATGTGAGAGCACAAGGACAAGATACTACTAGTAAAATTAAACCTCGGTAAAACCACACGTTAAAATCTAGGCTAAATACGACCGTGGGTACAATCATAACAAGGAGCGCGCTAATCAATATAATTGGCGTATAATATTTAGCAAACTTTTCAATAAATCGTTCGCTATCGCTTTTGTTTTGTTGAGCTAATTTAATACTTTCGGCTATTTTAGCCACAACTGTGTTTGAACTCTCTCTTATTACTTTTATATCCACAAAACTATCGTTGTTGATACTTGCGGCAAAGATTTCATCGTTTTCTTCTTTGAAAATAGGTAAGGACTCGCCTGTTATTGCACTTTCGTCGAAATAAGATTTCCCTTTTACGATTATTCCATCCAGAGGGGCTTTCATTCCTGGTTTAATACCGATTATTTCACCGATCTTTACAGTTTCAGTCGGTACTTTTTCGTAGCTATCTTCAATCTTTAATAGAGCGTCATCTGGAGCTAATTCAAGTAATTCTTTGATCGCATTTTTAGATTTTTCTGTAGTTAATTCCTCTAAATATTCAGCTATTGCATAAAG
>JAHLWV010000407.1 GCA_019057735.1 Promethearchaeota archaeon
CCTTTATGTTTTTTACCTGAATCTTGTCCCATCATTTGAGAGAAATTATTATAATCACCTTCGCTAGATCCTTTTTTCTTCTTCTTTTTTTTATCCTTTGCCATAAATTAGTTCACATTTATTATAATTAGCTTAAGTTAATGATTGAATAAAATTTTTAAATAAATCAAAATCATTGATAAATTCATAGGACAGCACCAAATTAACTATTTTAAATTGGTTCCCGTAAAAAATACTAGTTAAGTTATCAACCGTCTTTCCTCCCTTGAAGATACCATCGTCTATTATCACATTAACGCTATCTTTAAGATTACTAATAATTTTCGATTTAATATCGTTCAGATCCTCTGAAATAGACGATAAAATAACCGTTGGTTTTCCTAAATACGGTATGAAGTCTAAATTAAAAATTCTTACTTGATTTGTTATCCTTTCAGGTTGAACAAATCTTTTTAGAGTGTGTTGTATGATCCTTACTTCCTCTTCGTCGTGATCGCTTATAGAAGGGTAGATATAATAAGCAATGGATTTATCGGAATTGTACGATAACTCCGAATAAGCTCTATCGATTAACGGGAAAATACTAAAATCATAACTAAATAAAGAAATTAGGGCGATGTTAAAATTAAAATTGCCAACCAGGACGTTATTACTTACATTTCCTCCAATGAGAGCAAAAGTTTCTATTTCATTAGATATTTTAGATGAATAGGTATTTAACATATAGAACTGAGAAAATTGACCAATAGGTTCAACTTTAGTTATTTTTTCCTCAATCATTTCATAAATTTCGTTGAATAAATCCTTTGCAATATTTTCTCTAAGCTCTTCTGAACTTATTTCTCCTATTATTTTATCTGCTGTTTCAGGGCAATCTAATTCGGCCAAGATGCAAATAGTTTCTTTAAAAAATTCATAAGCAGGGTTGTTATACTTGTGTTCTGATACTGTTATTTTCTCTGATTGTAGAATAATCTGATCGATTTGTTTTAATATAGGGAGAATCAAGTCGTCCTTATTTTCTTCATGGAACCTCTTTATAATATTGAATAAAACCTTAATTCTAACGATCTCATCTTCAATCAGCTCCACAAGCTTAAGAGCTATAGATGCTTCTTTTTTTAGAGATTTAAAAAGTATTTCGAGAAGAAATGTTTCCTTTACAGTTTTCTCTTCAATTAGGGAGAGAATTTTAGGTATTTCATCGGGATTAGCATTAATATAATCAAAAGCTATGTTTTTAATTAGCTTATTTTTTTTTTTAATATCTTTAATATCTTTAGCTGTCTTCAAGCTCGCTTCTAAATTTTTAGGAGCATTAGCCCTAATTAGGGCATTGTGTAATTCTACCCTTTCTTTCTCTTTTGATATCTGTAGTGCGGTTTTAAGAGCTTTTTCAAATTCACCATTAGAAATGTATGATTTTGCGAGTATTTTAAGCTTATCATCAATATTCCCACGGATTACATTAGCATTGGTTTTCAGTTGTTTATTATTTAGGGATTCAGCTTCAGGTCGTTGTTCAACAGCTATTTTAATTAACTCTTTAAGTTCGTTCTCAATTTTTTTAGTACCATTTTTATTAGATGGAAGAATAAAATCGTTGATGTTAAATATATCAGTTTCACCATTTTGAAGAAATTGTTTATTCTTCAAGATAGAATTTATTTTACTCGCAGAGATAGTTTTTCTTATCTGTTGAACCTTCTCGGTGTATTCTACTAGTTTCATCCAATAAGCATTGATTGTTAGTTTACCAAAACCGTCTCTGACGGGCGTTAACATTAAATTTATCGTTTTAGTTTCGCTCGGAGCAAATTTAACCTCGTTTTTAAATTCGCTTGGTTTAACCTCAATACCGAGATTTTCTCCCTCAAAGCCGAATTTAAAGTGTTCTTCTTTGTGAGATAGATTACTTATTTCTAAGGAAATTGTATTTTCAGCGTTAGGTATTAATAGGTTTTGAGGGAACTTTTTCACGATTATCGAAATAACTTGATTGGGTTCCGGGGTAGACATAATTGAGAGGATATTTTGTATTAGTGTTATAATAAATTTCGCAAAATTGATATTTGTTACGCTTTAATTAGGATGTAAGAAAGTGATGAAGTGCTTCAATATCTTAATATCATCCATATAAAACTTATTGATTTTAAATATTTACTTAAGAAAAAAGACTACTTTCCCTTTCTTCTATTTCTATTAGAAAAATCTATTAAATCTTCTATGACCATTTCCTTACTATAATCAGGCCATAAATCCGCTCTAAACTTGAATTCTGCATAAGAAGCATCCCACAATAAGAATCCTGAAATCCTTGCACCGTCTTCCATTCCCGTTCGTATGATAAAATCTACTTCAGGAAAATTTCGAGTATAGAGGTGATTCTTAATTACTTCTTTGTCAATTTTTTCTTCTTTTACGCCATTTTTAATAATTTCTTTGACAGCATCTACGATTTCTTCTTGCCCATCGTACATTATACATAAATTAATATAATTTTGATCGTTAGCTTTTGTAAATTCAATTAACTCTTTAATTTTGAGTTGTACTTCTTCAGGTAATAAATAAATACGCCCTATTACATTAAAATTAACTTTCTCTTCTTTAACAGTCGCTTCCTTTACGACCGCGTCAACAGCATCTAAAATAATTCCAAATATATACTTAATCTCTTCTTCGCTTCTTTTTCTTAAATTCTCGAGTGACAAAATGTAGATACTTAAATAATGTATACCTGCTTCAAAAAAATCAAAAAGCCTCTCTCTTAAATTTTGGTATCCAATAAGATGACCAACATTAGTTCCAAGCAGATTTTTTACTGCCCAACGGCGGTTACCGTTTAGAAGTAGAAAATACTTCTAATTTCCGTCCAAAATTAAACCTACATGTTTGGGCAATTTTCTTTCTGCGATGTCTTTTAATTCTTCCAAGATGTAATAACTCTTAAAGAGATTTTTACGATGAAGACTGCTTATATAATTATATAATTATCGTGAATCCCATATTATAATTTTGATTTCTATGTAGAATAGTCAATATATTA
>JAHLWV010000408.1 GCA_019057735.1 Promethearchaeota archaeon
AACATAATTACTAATAAAGGTGAGATATGAGAGCATGGAAGTTTCTAAAAAAGAAAGGCACGAACCGGTAATTATAAAAATAATGGACTACGATAACCTCGAATTTGTGTTATCGAAAATAATAATCCCCTTCTCTGAAATGATGAGGGATTCACATGTTCCAGATGTGTATGCTGGTCACGAGAAAATACCGTTTGAGAAACGTTACCCTCTCTATCAGACCATTATGAAACAAGAGTTTGCGGACGAAATAAGAGTTTTAAAAACCGGAGAAATGTAGCATTTTTTTATTTATTTTTATACCTGTAATACATATCATCGTCTCCGTCCTTGATCAACACCCCGCTTTTCTTAGCGTTTCTCATAAGCGATATTAACTCTATTGCGGGAATTTTATAATCTTCTGCTATTATATCAAGCATATACTCTGGGAATCTTTTATAAAGTCTTGAAAGTTCAAACAACATCTCGTTAAACTTAGGCGAGTAATCAATTTCTTGATCTTCACTTTTCAAAGCGTTTCCCTTGCTTTTCGGTTTAGCAATGCTATGAGTAGCAACAATAAAATCGCTTCCCGAGCGAAATTCCGGCGTTGCGAACTCGTTCTGTTTTCTTTTTACGGTATTTACGGCCTCAGTCATACCGTATACTACATCACTATTTTTCAAAATATCTCGTACTTGGTGGGTTCTCCCGCACCTTAGACACTTTTTGGTTTTCTGAACCGTTTTTACATAGGAAAATCCTCCACACTTTCTGCAAGCGAAGATTAGATATGGAGTTTCGTCTCTTTTAACCGTTATGTCTTCCATTGATTACAAAACACCTTCGTTTTTTACATGTAGATAAATATTTTTTAGAATAAAATATAATTCTTCCGAAAGATCGATATTTATGGCTTGGAGTTTGTTAGTTTCACCCCAATTGGAGAACTTTCTCTTGAGTAACTTCTCTTCATTATCAAATTCTTGTTTAAAATCTACAAAGTCGAAAACTGATACGATAAGGTTATATTTTTTACTTAACAGAATGTATTTTTTAAGAAGAGCATCTCCGTCAAATCCTCGAGGATCAATTATTTGGACCAACACTTTATCGAACAGGGTTAAATCAAGGATTGACTTTACGATTTCAAACGAAAACCCATCTTTCTGAAATTTTTTCCTCAAACCAAACTTAACGGGAAAGGACATGTTTATTTTAATGTCATATTTAACTTTTTTTAGGTTGGGAGCGATCGATTTGCTCTGAGAAAAAGCGCTTAAACTCGATTGAATTTCTTTTTTATTAGTTACTTTGCTGATTTTTTTATTGTTACCAACCTTAACTTTTTTCTTAGAGGTAATTAATTTTTCCAACGGTCTTTCAATATAGGAGAGTTTAGGTTCAATTTTTTCTACTTGAATATTTTGAAGTTCTTTAATTCTCGTTGTATTCTGGGGAAGCTTATTGGAATAAGCGGTGTGTAGCTTTTTTTCGCCTTTTAGGTTCACATTCATTTTCCTGAGTTTAGTCAGGGCTATATGCATATAAATTTCGTCGTGAGTGCCTTTACAATAAAGAATAATTACTTTTCCTTCCCGGTGACGTGCAGTTCTCCCTTTTCTCTGAATAAACCGTATTTCCGAAGCTACTACATCGTAAAACACCACAAGATCGCACTCCGCGATATCTAATCCCTCTTCTCCTACATTGGTGCTAACTAGAACATTATAATGACCTCGTTTAAACTGCTCTAAAATCTCTAACTGTTGCTTCTGCGACAATCCCTTGTCGTCTTGAGATTTTGTAGATTGACCCACGAATCGCGATGGTTTAATCCCGTTATTTTCACTAGCTTTTAGTTTTTGTACGATGCTTTTAACTGAGTCGCGCAACTTTACGAACACCAGCACGCGAGAACTAGGGTTATTTTCAAACTCTTGAATCAACAATGTTTCGAGCGCGTAATATTTGGGATGGATGAGCTTTTGAGGAGAAAAATCTTCGTTTTTTTTCAGTTCAATAAATATTTGGTTTAGCCTATGATCTCTAGCCAGAATTTTTAAGGCTTTTGAGCTGTTTTTCTTTCGAGCCTTGGCTTTCATTTTGATCAGGTAGATCAAAAGCACATCCAAGCCTTGTTGTTCAATTAATTCAAGCATATGAAACAAAATTAACCCTTGCGCGTTTATGGATAGCGCACTGTAGACTCCTGTTTTGTCACCGTCGCCATTGACTAATCTAGTTAGTTCTCCATTTAACTTTAGTAAATCTTTTCGAATAATTTTAGTATGCAGCTTTTCTGACTTT
The DNA here is from genome assembly GCA_019057735.1 of Promethearchaeota archaeon. The sequence continues at coordinate 2,293 of JAHLWV010000408.1, forward strand.
GAATTTATGAAGTTAAGCTGAGAAAGATATTGTAAGCGCTCCTCTAAAAGAATTTGGACCGCATAGTAAGCGTCGGCCATAAGTTCGGTTAAATTAACGCCAATTTTGTAGACATCCATTGGTTTTAAGTAAGTTTTCACATCTGCGTCTTTTCGAGTACGGGTGTGGATGTTTTCTAACGGAACGTGTAAGTTTTCGCAAAGAGTCCTAATTTTTTCTTTAGAAGCCCCTGGACTGGCCGTCAAACCTAATATTATACCATCCGGATTTTGTTCGACAAACTTATCTGCGATTAATGTATAAGCGTAATCGCCACTGGCGTGGTGAGCCTCATCAAATATTATGAGACAAGTGTTCTCTAAAGAATATTTTACATTTACCAAGTCGTTTCTTAAGGTTTGAGGCGTGTAAAATATTATCTGATGGGTTTCGAAAAGCTCCACCCTACTATCTGCAGGTGTTTTTCCTGTCAACATAACGAAATCCCTCTCTGGAATAGACATCAAATTTACAAACGATTCGTAATGCTGGTTTATTAACGGTCTTGTCGGTGCTAACACGATAATTTTACTTTTCTCTGGGAATTTTTCTAAAGCGAGCGCTGCCACGAAGACACCAATTATAGTTTTTCCCAGACCTGTAGGGAGGACGACTAGTGAATTTTTAGAAGCACAAGCTCTAGCGATTTTTAATTGGTAATCTCTTTTCTCGATGGATTTTTCTTTCAAGTAAGCATTATTAATCAT
>JAHLWV010000409.1 GCA_019057735.1 Promethearchaeota archaeon
TTTTTCTGATTTCTTCAGCAATTTTTATGATTTCCGTCAATTGCTGATTCACATCATGAGTACGAATTATGTGTGCTCCTTTATAAATTGCTATTGCTGTCGCTGAGAGAGTTCCATTTAGTCTTTTTTCTGGTTCTGAAATATTTAATATAGCACCTATAAATGATTTTCTGGAAATCGCTACTAATATTGGCTTATTAAGAGAACGAAGTTTATCCAAATTCCCAATTATTTTCAAATCAAATTCAGGTGTTTTTTTATCTACCCATCTTCCAATTCCGGGATCAAGAATTATTTTTTTTCCGTCGTAACCTCTGCGTCTCAGTAATTCAATTGTTTTGTTAAATTCATGTATTATTGTATCAGTTGTCAATAAATCTCCCGGAACTTCCTTTGAAGCCATTAAAATAATGGGTAGATCGTTTTCTGCAACAAAGTCACCTAGACTAGGATCAGTTTTTAAGCAACTTACATCGTTAACGATGATTTTTTTCTTAAATTTGGCTGAAATTTCTAATGCTCTCTGAGCTACTCTTCTATATTGAGTGTCAATTGATAAAATAATATTATCTGGGATAATTTTACATATAATATTCATCGCTGATTCCATTCGGTTAATTTCTTCCTCAATAGTTATCTTCTCCGACCAAGGAGCAGTTGATCTAGCACCCAAATCCAGTATTGCTGCACCATTATCAATCATATTCCTAGTCGCAAATTCAATTTTTTTTGCATTATCGTATACAGAACCTTTATAGAATGATTCCGGACTTAAATTTAGCACCCCCATAACGATAGTAGGGTAATTATCGCCAATTTCTAAGAAATCGAAAAATTTTGCATATATTTCATTCATGGTTAACGATATTTTAAAAAAAGTATATCAAATAAGTTTAATTCTTTTTATTATAATGGAGTTATTTGCGATGAAACTTCCCTTGATTAAAAAAGGAGACCCACTCCTCGATATAATTATATCAGAATTAGATGAGCAAGGAAAATCACTAAAAGAAGGCGATATTGTCGTCATAGCCGAAAAAGTTGTTGCAACCTCCCAAGGAAGAGTAGTCAGTTTATCCGATGTAAAAAAAATTTCTCTAAAGGCAAAAAAACTCGCTGAACTTTACGACATGGACGAAAGATATGTAGAGTTAATAATGAGGGAGGCATCTATGATTATAGGTGGAATGACACATGTTATATTGGCGAAAGTCAATGATTTTTTAATCGCTAATGCTGGAATAGATCAATCTAACGCTGGGCCAGGCAAGGTTGTATTATTACCAAGCAACTTAAAGAAAGTAGTTTGGGAATATCGCGATAGTCTAAAGAAGAAATATAACCTAAATGATCTTGGCCTAATTATTGCTGACTCAAGAGTTCAACCTTTAAGAAAAGGCACGATAGGAATTGCTATTGCAACAGCAGGTTTTGAACCAATCGAAGATTTAATAGGACATCCTGATTTATTCAATCGTCCGATGGAAATAACAACGAGGGCTATAGCAGATGATTTAGCTAGCGCTGCGCAATTTTTGTTGAGTGAAGCAGATCAAAGAACTCCAGTTGTAATTATAAGAGAAAGTAATATTGAGTTTACTGAAAACCCCGTATCAACTCCAGAAATGGAAGCTGAAAAATGCCTTTACATGAATATATTTTCTAAATACATACAAAGCTTGGAAAAATAATACTAAATAATGTTTATCTTAAATTATGTCTCTCGTCCCTAAAAAAGTCTTTTTTGTAAAAGGAATAGGCCACCATAAGTCTAAGTTATTCGCATTTGAACAAGCCTTAAGAAATGCTGGAATAGAAAAGTTCAATTTGGTGAATGTTTCTTCCATTTTACCTCCTAACTGCATTGAAATAAATAGAGAAGAAGGGTTTAAACAGCTTCACCCCGGGCAAATTGTTTTTACAGTATTATCTAGAGCAGATTCGAATAAGTTAAACCAAATGATTTCGGCTTCTATTGGAGTGGCAAAACCCTCTGATAAAGATCAGTATGGGTATTTAAGCGAACATCATATGTATGACACAAAACCTGAAGAGGTAGGGAATTACACAGAAGAATTGGCAGCTGAAATGTTAGCTACAATGCTTGGAATTGATTTTAATCCCGAAGCAGACTATGATGAGAAACGTGAAGTCTTTAAAATGGGGGGAAAAATCGTTGAAACTAAGCATATTACTGAACATGCTTCAAGTCAAAAAAAAAATGAATGGGCTTCAGTTGTTGTTGCGGCAGTATTTATCCTATAAGAATTCCTTTCTTGTTCTAATACTTCAAAAATTTATTATTTTATGCTCTATTCTATATGAACAAGCATTAAAAAAGGACATTTTTTTTAATTATCATTTATTCTAATTGTTGAAAATGAATGAATCAGAATTTATTACGATTGAAGAAGCTTTGAAAAAAGGATCTGGTAATGTTAATTTAAGGGGATGGGTCTACCGACAAAGAGCCTCAAACAAGTTTGTTTTCATCGTGTTGAGAGATGAATCGGATATTATTCAGTGCGTTATTCCTAAAAGTAAAAATCCCGAAATTTTCGAAAAAGCAGAAAAACTGACTATTGAATCTTCAGTTAAAATTTCTGGCGAAATAAAGGAAGATGTAAGAGCTCCCAATGGGTTTGAAGTATCTGTATCGGAGATGGAAATTATCCAAATTGCAGATCCATTCCCAATTACTGAACACCAATCGCCTGAACTATTATATGACAATAGACATCTATGGATAAGATCAAGAAAATTAAACGCAGTCCTAAAAATACGTCACACAGTAGTAGGAGCGATTCATAATTTTTTTAGAGGCCGTGGTTATTACGAATTTGATGCGCCAATTTTCCAACCTAGCCAATCTGAAGGGGGTGCTACGCTATTTGAAGTTAAATATTTTGATGATATTATGTATCTTAGTCAAACATGGCAGTTGTACGCTGAGGCTGGCATCTTTTCGCTCGGAAAAATATATAATATGGGACCAACATTCCGAGCTGAGAAGTCAAAAACTTCAAGACATTT
>JAHLWV010000410.1 GCA_019057735.1 Promethearchaeota archaeon
CCAATAAAGATTTATTAGATAATGCATTTTTTAAACAAAATTTAAAACCTTTCAACATATAAGTAATAAAATACATAGCCCGGTGGTGTAGCGGTCAAGCATCTGGGGCCTTGAACCCCGTGACCACGGTTCGAAAACTATCGAGTAAGATCGATTGTCGAAATTCCGTGCCGGGCTATTATTTATTTACTTTTTGTCGAAAAAATAAAAAATTTTATTAGAACAAAATTAGCTTTTTGTCAGTACAAATAAACTACTTAAAAAAATTAATCGATCAATAATGATTCGTATAACTGATTTAAATTGGGGCGTCTTGGAAGCTGTATATTTAATAATAGTCTTTGCTGTAGGATTTACAATTACAATGGCAATTATCCCATATATTATAAAAATAATGAAAAGGAGGGGTCACATCGGAATCGATATACATAAAAACTTAAAAACAGAAGTTGCGGAATCTGGTGGAATTAGCATCGTCATAGGAATTTCATTTACATCAATGTTTCTAATTATCTTCTTTCCAAGTTTCTTTAACGAAATCTTGATATTTGTTTTAACTGTGGTTTTATCAGGGATAATTGGTTATATTGACGACAGAATTAAATTAAGATCGAGATATAAACTAATATTAACAATCTTTACGGGAACCTTGATTTTTCTGGCAAATTATTTTGGTTATATTAAAATTGAATCCCCTACAATCCCTTTCCTAGGGCAATTGAGATTAACTGTTATTTATCCAATACTTGCGCCAATAATAGTCGCAGTATTTGCAAACACAGTAAATATGTTAGAAGGATATAACGGTGAAGGGTCGGGTACATCCATTATTGCACTATGTTCCTTGTTTGTTTGTTCAATAATATGGAATTCTGCAGAAGGAGTTTTATTTACCGTTATCGCTTTAGCAATTCTAATTCCGTTTTATTTATATAATAAATTTCCTGCAAAAATCTTTCCTGGAGATGTTGGAACGCTAAGCATTGGCGCTTTGTTTGCGGGTATTGCTTTGTTTGGCTCTCTTGAAGCAGCAGTTTTTTGTGCGCTTTTAATTCATATTTTTAATAGCTTTTATGTTCTATATTCTGTAAAAGGATTTTTTGAGAGTAGCGAAATTCTAGAAAATCAGAGCGATATTATATTGTTAGAAAACGATTTTATAAAAGCATCCGATGAGAAAAATGCCGCTCTAACTTTACCAAGATTAATCTTAGCGAAAGGACCTTTAAAAGAACCAATCTTAGTTAAAAATTTCTACATTATTTCAATTATCTGCGGATTTTTTTCCATAATAACAACGCTATTAATGGTTTGGACAATTGGAAATCTGGATTTAATTACAATAGTAATTGTAATCGTTATTTTTGGTCTTTTATCTACAATCTTATTATATAAATTTCCTAGAATAAGAGGAATTGTGATTCTTATGGTAATTTTAATAACTATTGGTTTTATTTATCTCCTATGTATTGAATTGTTTATTATGCCAATAGATTTCGTCGATATCAATATTTTAGGCTTTTTAATTCTACCTACTAATATAATAATCTCATTTATTTTAGTAATACCCGGGCTACTGCTATGGTACTATATTACAGTCAAATATTTTTGGTTTGAAATTAATAAAATGAAAGATGCGTTTTAAAATTAAAAAAGAAAGGTAAATATGTGATGTTTTTGTAATAAACATCTAATTATGGTCCTGTACCGTCATGACCAGGCATTTTATCTCACGTTGTTTGTTATGTGATTTGTATTTAACTAATTTTTTTTTAATTTAAAGCCAAAATTGATGATTTATGTTTAGTTTTTTCGAGCTTATTTATTAATTAGACAAAATTTATTTAAACTCCTAAAAAAGTGAAAAGTGATTAGCATAAGATAACCAACTCATGCTCTTGGGGATTTATAAATATAATTTTATAAATGTAGGTCAAACCAATTCTAAATTTTTTACATCAAGTTTAGCGTTAGATGCTTTAATGAAAAATGAGAGAAACTATAAGAAGTATTCTTCGAGGTATATACAACATAGTTTTATATTAAATCTGAAGGTAAAATTGGGTTAACTAGAAGATATCGAAAGTCTTTAACTGAAGGAGGGTCTCCATACTTATGATTAATGAGATTACTTCCAAGGTTATACATAAAAGCGTTTTTTGAATAAACTGGGTTAGAGAGTTTATTAAGTTGAATTTTTATGTTTTCTTTACTAACAATTTCAAAATTTGTTCCATATTTCATTAATTCCTCATCGTTATATCTATCAATAAGCGCGTGATATGCAAAATTATACCAAAAAAGCGTTATTTTCCCTTTTACTTTGTTTTGTGCCATCAGAATTTCAAGAGCAGCTTCTTTTGATGAATCTAGACACATTTCTCGTAACCCAAGTTCTACTGCTTCCCGATTTGAAAAGAGCACTTTTAACGCTACTTCTGCGATTCCTTCTGATATTATTAATTTAGGGCTATGTAGCAGTAGTATTGAGTGTTCAAATTGATTTAATTCGCGGTAGAACACTCTTTCTTTTATAGCAAATTCTGTATGATGGCCAGGATATCCCTCATGTGCGGCAGAAGACAAAAGTCCGGTCCAATAAATGTTATAATTTGGATTAACCTCTATTCGGGAGCAAAAATTACCCATGTACCAATTGTAATAAGACTATTTTATTTCATCGTTATTTTTGACTAATTCTAAAACAATTCTTTCTTTTTGAGGTAATAAATTGGCAAATAACTCTTTGGTTCGCTCTCTCGTAATGTTGAGAGCTTTTTTGAACAAAGCAAAAACCTTTTCTTCAGGAATCTTACGAGTAATTCTTAATTTATTCATCAGTTCTTCCAAACTTCCTGGTCCTCGATATGCTTCATCATACTCCTCTTTTAAATTATCCAACTCAGCTTCGTTAACTGGTTGTAAATCTACATCGTAAAGCCATAAAAATTGCTCTTTAATAGAAATCTCGATTTCGATTAACAATTCTATTGAAGTCCTCATTGCTATAAGCATTTTTTCTAAGTATCGCTC
>JAHLWV010000073.1 GCA_019057735.1 Promethearchaeota archaeon
ACGCATTACATTCCATTTGAAATCCTTCCTCGTTGCTGTAAATTCCCATTTTTATCAATTGTTTACTTAGTGCAATTGCTTTCCCTGAATTTTTAATCATCAAGTTTGCTATTTCTTTTACTCTAGTTTCAAGATCTCTTAAAGGTACGAGCTCATTAATCAATCCCATCCTTAAAGCCTCTTCTGCATTTATGATTCTTGAAGTAAATATGATCTCTTTAGCTTTTAAAGGCCCTACTAAGCGAAGTAATCTTTGAGTAGCTCCCGCAGCAGGGGTCATCCCCCATTTTGTTTCAACTTGCCCAAATTTTGCATTGTCGGCGGCTATAATAATGTCAGTACACAACATGAGCTCAAATCCGGCAGTAAGATTTAACCCTTTAATTGCTGAAATAACGGGAATAGGTAAGTTTTCAACCATTTTATAAATCTTCTGGAGATGTCTTGTCATATCTCCTGCTTCAGATTCTTCTAAAGTTACAAGCCACTTAATGTCAAGACCCACAGTGAAGATTTCTTCGAGTGAAGTAGTAATTACTAAAACACGAACTTCTCCTAAATTTTGTTTAATATCTTCTTCTAAAATTCGTTCCAATTCGTCAACAACATTAAGATCAAACGCATTTTTCTTATCAGGGCGATTTAAATAGAGCCAAAAAATATTATTTTCGAGTTTAATTAACCAGTATTTATAATCTGCCATGATTATTATTATATTTTTTCGTAATTTAATAATTTTTGACTTAAATTCATTAAACCTTTAACGGTGATTGAATTAAAAAAAAGAAATAATTTAGGTATTTTTAGTCATGGTTAAATGGTTAACATGCTTTTTTTGAAGTATGAGTAAAGAATCTAACCATTTTGAAATATCAAAACATAAAGAATACTTGTATGTTATAAAAGAAAACATATCTCTTCTCCATCCTGTATATACAAACGATCCTCTTAATATATACTTGCTTTTGGGTGCTCATACTGCCCTTTTACTTGATACAGGGTGTGGACTTTCCCCTATAAAACCAATTGTCGATAAGTTGATAGGAAAAAGAAAACTTCTAGTTTTCAACACTCATTACCATTGGGATCATCCTTTGGGGAACATAGAATTTGGAGAGGTTTACATTCATGAAAATGAAGTTGAATTTATCTCAAAACCTTATGATGTTTCCAACTTTAAAGATTCTCCTAATAAAATTGTAAAGGTATATGAGGAGCAAAATTTCTTAATTCCCCCAGCAGAAATAATCAAACCTTTAAAAGATGGAGATGCTTTTGATTTAGGTGAGATAGAAGTTGAAATTATACATTGTCCAGGACATTCTGTTGGTTCTATTTGTTTATCGACATCCACAGGGGAACTTTTTACAAGTGATGTTGCTTATTATGGCGATCAATTTTTACCTAAAAAAGAAAACTTCCGCATCGTCCTTAATTCTCTTTCTAAGTTGATGAAAATATGTGAAAAACAAGAAATTGTAGAGCTTTATCCTTCACATAGACAATACCCGTGTGATGTAAACCTTTTAACAGACTTATACAATGGAATAGAGAATATTGAAAATCTATGGGATACTAAAAAGGCTTTTGATTTTTTTGAAGCATGGCAGATTGATGATCCCAATGGGAAATTCAGGTATTATATAGCAAGGTAAATGCAGAAGAAAATTAATTGATAAATTATAAACCAAATTATCAAATATTATAGGCTCTAATTTTTATAATTGAGTTTAACTCAGAATAAAAATTATAAAGGTGATGATTTAATGGCAAAAATTGCAGTTATAGCGACAGATGGATTTGAGGAAGCAGAACTTATTTACCCCTATTATCGATTAAAAGAAGCGGGCCACGAAAGTGTGGTAATTAGTCTTGGAAAAAGACCAATTGTGGGGAAATTTGGATACATAATAAAACCTACTTTTAGAATTGATGAAGTGAGCGCCAACGATTACGATGGAGTTATCGTACCTGGCGGAACCAAAAATCCAGATTACTTAAGAAGAAATAAGGAGGTTCTTGAATTCGTGCATACAATAGACCAACAAAATAAGCTAGTTGGCGCGATTTGTCATGCCGGATGGGTGCTTATATCTTCAAAGGTCATAAGAAAGAGAAAAGCAACAAGTTATTATGCAATAAAAGACGATATGATTAACGCCGGAGCAATTTTCAAAGACTCATCTGTAGTAGTTGATGGAAATTTAATAACATCAAGGATGCCAGATGATTTACCAGACTTTATGAAAGAAGTCTTAAAATTCATACGAGGTTAATTCTACAACTATTTTAATCCTAAAATTCAGATGAAATTAACTTTTTAAAAATTTTTTTCGAATTTTATGTTAATCGTATAAATTAGAATGTTAAGAATATTATATTTCTGATCCCCTATCTTTAAAATCTCTAATAATTGATTATCAATTGTAGTAAATAATAATTTAAATAAAAAGGTGTTAAAAAAATGAGTACAATCATGGAATTAAACAAAAAGTTCGAACGATTATCTTTAGAAAATGAGGAATTCAAGGAAGAATTAACATTTTTCAAAAAAAATGTCATCCAAGTAAATATGCCTGACTCTGATTTCAATTTCTGGATCGAATTTGGAAAGGGAACATATTTATCTGAAAAGGGAGTAAAAGACAATCCGCCGATTACATTCACTATTCCTAAGAAAAACATAAATCTAATTCTTGAAGGAAAACTTAATTGGTTTGGTGAGTATTTCAATGGAAATCTTAAAGTTGAAGGCGATCTTCAATATACATTAGTTTTTTTTGATATCGTAAAGTTAGCATTAGAAATTACTAACGAAACAGGAGGTGCGTAATTTGAATAGGACATTTATATGGGGTCATCGAGGAACTGGATTCTCTGGTACGCAAAATACTATGTCTTCTTTTCAGAATGCAATTCATAATATGAGAGTCGATGGAATAAAAACGGAAACAAAGTTATCAAAAGAAGGCGAAGTTGTATTAAGTTATTTTAATACTCTTAAAATAAACGGGGAAGATGTTCCAATCCAAGAATTAACTATAGAAGAAATTACAAAATTTAAACTCGTAAATAATGAAACTATCCCTACTCTACGTGAAGTTCTCGAAGCGTTTGAAAGTTATGATACCAAATATAATTTTGACATTGCAAATCCAGAAGAGGGAATAGAAATCATTAAAACCGCTAAGGAGTATGGATTAGTAGATCATATAGAACTCGCTAAACCTTCAACACGCCCAGATTCTCTCAGCGATTTTTTTACTGAAATTAGAAATTTCGATAAAAATGTAACTTTGATCAATTCTGTCTTCTTAAAACATTTAGTAATTGAAGATAAACATCTAGAACTCGAAGATATGAGAAAATTAAACATTAAAGGCTTCAATGTAAACTACAATTACGCAGATTTCGAACTATTTAAAAGAGTTAAAGAACACGGCTTCAAGTTTTGTGTATGGGGCATTCTTTTTAAAAGATCAATGAAAAAATTTCTTACGATGAAACATAATGGTGAATACATAGACGCAATGATGTCAAATCAACCAGGTAGATTAGTAAAATTCCGTAGTGCATTTCAAAACTAAAAATTTCTTTTGTTTTCTTCTCTTTAATTTATAACATGGCTAATATTTAATCTTTCAGCGAGTTTAAATCGATATTAATATAATTTGGTTAGATACAAAGAGTAAAAAAAAAATAAATGAAAAAAATAGTTTTAGTGTCCGTCTTGCACAGCTAAAAACACTAAATTTTCAAGGCATTTAATTCCTCTTATCTCATCGGCTTTAATAAACTGAAACCCATTTTTTTTAAGGGTGACCTCTCCAGCTTCGCTTGTAAATATTCCAGACCCCTCTAACACTAAAAAAAATACAGCGTAAGGTTCTGGGTGTGGTTCTATTTCAAATCCTGTTTCTAAGGTGACGCGATTAATATTAAACATTTTAGATTTAATAATCGTCTTTAACAGAGGTTCACCTGATAAAAATTCTACATCTGAGAGAAAATCATTCATTTTTTCATCACTTCCATTTTTTTTTTCATCATCATCATTTTTTTCTTTTTGCCTGTTTCTGCTAATCTTTTTGGCATTGTTTTTTTATGTAGAACATAACCCAAAATAATTATACCAACGATCCAAATGAATAACATAGCAATATCAAATTGATACGTAAAGTAATTACTTCCACCTACGGAATATCTTAATAGATCCGTTAGAAATGTTATTGGAGAAAGAAATGCTAAAAACAATAAGTGGGAAGGCATGGTTTGAAGAGGAATAAAAATTCCACTTATAAAAAGTAGAGGAAACTTAATTAAATTCATAATTATCATTACATCAGATGTCATATCTGTAGGGTTCGCTGCAATTAATAGACCAAGTGAAGAACCTAAGATTGACATAAGAACTATTCCCAAAAATATTAAAAATATCCCAAAAAACGAGGTAAATACAATGGAAAATAGTAGAGCAAAAATAAGCGCTATTATTGATGTAATTATCAATGAATATAGAGATGAGGCAATTATTATTCCTATTAATATTTCCTTTAACGATATGGGAGAGACTAAAATCCGTTCTAACGATTTTTCACGAGTTTCAATAGGCAACACTACAGGACTAATTGCTGTTGCAGTGAAAAACGACGTCATAGATATTATTCCAATAAATACTTGATTGAAAGAAATTTCTCTGCCAATTACCCAAGAAAGTGTCATAAAGAAAGGAAACATAAGACCAAAAATTAAAACTGGACCTTTTTTGATATAGAGAGAGATATTTTTTTTACTTAATATCCAAATCCTCTGTAAACTATCTTTTATCATTTATTTCCCCTCTCCTCTAGAATCTTTATTAATTAGATGGATAAATACCTCTTCTAACGACGGCTCTTCTATTTTTAAATCAGAAATCTTTAATTTATTTTCTTCAGAAAATTTATTTAGTTTCGTTATATCCTTTAGAGCGTTAGAACTGGAAAAAACAAGGTAATCGTTCTTTTCCTTTAAATTCTTAAATAAATCCCCCATCTTATTTTTTAAATCGTCTGATAAAACACCATCAATTTTAAATAAAATAGAATCTGTAGATTTAAATCGTTCGCGCAGGTAATTAGGACTCTCATCAGCAATTATTTTGCCTCTATTCATAATTAAAATTCTATCGCAAATAGTTTGCGCCTCTCGTAAGTCGTGAGTAGTGATTAAGATCGTTTTCCCTTCTTTTTTTAATTGAAGAATATAGGTTCTCATCATCTTAGCAGAAATTGGATCCAAACCACTTGTAGGTTCGTCAAGAATAAGGATTGGTGGTTCGTGAAGTAACGCTAAACAAAAATTTAGACGTTGTTTGAGCCCTTTCGAAAGTGTTTTTGTTTTAAAATGCCTCTTTTCTAGTAAATCAAACTGGTTCAATAATTTTTTAGCTCGGATTTCGATGTCTTCCTTTGATATACCATATATTCCACCTGAAAAGTTCAAATTTTGCCAAACGGTATAATTTGAAAACGCATTACTAATTTCTGGAACAATTCCAAAATTCATTTTATATTTATTTGGATTTTCTGTCATATCCTTTTCAAATATTTCAATTCTTGCCTGATCATTCAATTTAAAAATACCCGTCAATAATCGAATTGTGGTGGTCTTTCCCGCACCATTAGGACCAAGGATACCTACTATTTCTCCCTTACGAATATTAAATGAAATGTTGTCTACAGCAATAAGATCTTCAAAATGTTTTCTAAGATTGAAAGCTCTAATCGCATACTTCTCTTCTCTATTCGGATTTCGGATTTTTGTTGCCATGTGAATAACATCCTACAAAATAAAACAATAGCACTTGATAATAATTTTCTTTGAGAATAATAATTATTGCTTTACAGATAAAGCCTATTTATTAAAATGTAGAAAAAAGTCAAACACTTTTACAATTATTTTATAATCAAAATTTTTCAAACGACCATAAATTTATTTTAAATTGAATGAAAATTTAACATTACATAGCTAAATATAATGTGATTTTAACCATGTTTGACAAAGACTATTTAGAAAAAATCAAAATAGAAAAGGAAAAGTGGGAAGAAAAATTAAAAGAATCTAAAGAGCGCGATGTCAAGTTCGTAACTGATTCTGATATTCCTATAAAAAGATTATATACTCCATTAGATGTTAAGGGAGACTACTTAGATACGGTAAATTTTCCGGGACAAGAACCCTTCACACGAGGAGTTTATCCAAGCATGTACCGAGGCCGATTATGGACGATGAGATTATTCTCCGGGCATGGAACTCCTGAAGAAACTAACTTGCGATGGAAGTACTTGTATGAAAATGGTGAAACAGGTTTCAGTGCTGCTGTAGATGCCCTCACATTTAACGGTATCGATCCAACGAATCCAGATGGTGCTCCAGAGGTCGGTACGTCTGGCGTACCTCTATATTGCATTGATAGTCTTTTTGCTCTAACTGAAGATATACCTATCGATAAAATTAGCGTAGCCTTAGTCGTTGAGCCCTTTACATGCGCTCCCGTCTGTGCAATGTATTTCAACATGGCTAAAATGCGTGGCTATGATTTAAAAAATTTGATGGGAACAACCCAAAACGATATTTTAACGATGACGGTTGGGTACATTCCATACAAGAACAGTCCACCAAATCATTTGTTAAGAGTGGCGTGTGATTTTATTGAATGGACAGTAGCTCAGAAAAATGTCCCTAATTGGCATCCTATCAATTTTACGGGATATAACTACCGAGAAGGTGGCATAGACGCAGTTCAAGAATTAGGTTTCGTATTTGCAAGCGCATGTTCTCATATTGATAATTTAATCGAGAGGGGTTGGAAAGCCGATGATTTTGTAGGTAGACTAGCTTTTCATTTAGCAGCTCATAAAGATTTCTTTGAGGAAATAGCAAAATACCGCGCAGCTCGAAGGATTTGGTATAAGCTCATGAAGGATAAATACGAAGTGAAAAATCCCAAAAATCTTGGTTTTAGGTTTCACGTACAAACCGCGGGAAGCTCTTTAACTGCTCAATTACCTCTGATTAATATCGTTCGCACAGCGATACAGGGGTTAGAGGCTAATCTAGGGGGGTGCCAATCTCTTCATACAAACTCTTACGATGAAGCAATATGCTTACCATCAGAGAAGGCCGCTCTAGTTGCGTTAAGAACTCAACAAGTGATCGCTGATGAAACTCGAATTACCAATACGATAGATCCCTTGGCGGGGAGCTATTATGTCGAATGGTTAACCGATGAGGTCGAGGAACGAGTATGGAACTACATGGATAAAATTCAAAAAGTTGGGTCCATCGATAAAGCCTTGTCTACGGGGTGGCTCTATAAGGAAATGCGAGATGCTTTCCATAAGAGAAGAACTCGCATGGAGAAAGGGGAAGAAATCATGCTTGGTATCAACAAGTACAAAGTACCTTATGATACAGTTACCGATGTCTTCAGAACATCGCAAAATGCTATCGATATCGAAGTTAACAGGATTAATAAATTAAAAGCAAGGAGAGACAACGCAAAACTAGAGAAAATCTTAGACAAGCTTAGAACGGTATGCGAGAAGGAAGAGAATGTTATGCCAATAATAATGGAGGCTACAAAAGAAGGAGCGACTGTTGGCGAGATATGTGATATTTACAGAGAAATATGGGGTATTTGGGAACCACCATTAGCTATATAATTGAGGTGTTAACTATGAGTGAAAGAAAAATTAGAGTTTTAATGTCAAAACCTGGTATTGATGGTCATTGGCGAGGTGGCATCGTAGTATCCAGAGCTTTAAGAGATGCTGGAATGGAACTTATATTCGGAGGATTTCAAAATGTCAAGCAAATCGTCGAGGCAGCGATTCAAGAGGACATAGATGTGCTTGGTTTATCAATACATAGTGGAGCTCATTTCGCTTACACGAAACAGGTGATCGATTTATTAAAAGAAAAAGGCGTATTTGACGACATTCTCATTTTAGTAGGAGGTGTTATACCCGCACAAGACTTCCCAAAATTAAAGGAAATTGGAGTCGCTAATGTATATGGTCCTGGGTCAATGACAAGTGATATTGTAGAATTTATAAGAGATAATGTAAAGAAATAATCTCAAATTTCAATTCTTTTTATTTATGCTTAAAAAATAAATCAGTATATTATAGTAATAGTCTGAGCTGTAAAAAAATGGTAAAATCTTTTCAAATTCCTTGGGCAGCGTGGAGAGATCCTGATTATTTGGAATTATCCTTTCCCGATTCCTGGGATGTATCCGCTTGTAGGATGAATGGTGCTGATGGACCTGTTTTAAAGGATGATGAAATTAAGCAATCGATTTTAAATCCAATTGGGACTCAAAGGATATCGGAGTTAGCAAAAGAAAAAGAAACTGTAGTTATTGTTGTTGATGATATGACAAGAACTACTCCCGTATCAAGAATTATTCCTCACGTCCTTGAAGAATTAGATAAAGCAAGTATAAATATTGATCAAATTACAATCTTGCTGGCTTTAGGTGCCCACAAGCCAATGAACAGACAAGATTGCATTCTTAAACTCGGAAAAGATGTGGTTAATACAATTAACATAGAAAATCATCATCCTTACGAAAACTTAACAAACCTTGGGGAATCCAAGATAGGCACGCCAATAGATGTTAATTCGACTTATGTGGATTCTGATTTAAAAATTTCTATTGGAGGTGTAATTCCTCATCCATTGGCCGGATTTGGCGGAGGTGCTAAAATTGTATTACCTGGAGTATGTGGGATTCGAACACTCGAAGCTAATCATTCTGCTGGCATGCGAGGAGTTGGTGCGGGGATAGGGAGAATGACTGATATTAGAAAGGATATTGAAGATATTGCCGATAAAGTTGGATTGGACTTTTCTATCAATGCAATCTTAACCGAATCAGGAGAAATTGCGGCCATGACCTCAGGACATTTCAGAGACGCCCATAGAAAAGCAATGGAAATAGGGAAACGGAATTACGGTACTAGAATCACTATTAACAACCAGATTTGCTTCTTCAATCTATTTCCTGAGGATTCTGAACTAAATCAATCGATTAAGGGATTTAATTTTTTAATGAACGCTCCAAATACTATGCTCGATAGAAATGGTAGTATTGTTCTAATGTCGTCTTCATACGAGGGTAAAGGATATCATAGTCTGATTGCCGAAACAGGCGCTAAGCTATATAAAAATATTGGTGAAGGCATTGTATGGAAAGCTTTTGTTAAAAGAAGAAAAGTGTATTTCTTTTCACCAAATATAAGTGAGCCTGAATTGTATCATTTTTATCCTAAGTCCGTGAAATTATATCACGATTGGAACAATTTAATAGACGAATTAACCAAAGTTCACGGAAATGCTCCAAAAGCAGCGCTCTTTCCGTGTAGCATACAATTAGCTGAAAAATAGAATTAAACTAAAGTAAGCTTATTATTTTTATTTTATCTTAAATAATAAGGAAACGTAGGCTCAAACGTATTCATAATTAAGTTTATATTGATTTCTTCAAACTCCTTCAGCCAAGAATATTGTTCTAAATTTGAAGTCTCTTTATCTAGTAATTTGATCACATTACTTTCTAAGAGAAATGATGGATTTATAATCTTACCTTCATAATCCTTTAGAATTTCGAGATTTTGCAACATACATTCCAATAAATCGTCATAAAATAGAAGCGGGATATATTTCATTGCTTTTGCTTTAAATTTTATATTTTTTGAATTAATAGAAGGATATCCTACTTCTTCTAAATCTAAAACCTCAATATCAACAAATGCAGGATTTAGAATTTCTCTTTTAGTTCTTTTAAACCGTTGTTCAAATACTTTCCCTTCTTTCATTTCATATAAGTCGACTAGTTTCTCTTTTTCCTTCATTTCTACTATAATGTATTTTTCC
>JAHLWV010000411.1 GCA_019057735.1 Promethearchaeota archaeon
TATTGGAAGGGAAAAAGAGAAGTTAAACTCTCGGAACTATTATATGAATGCGAACAGCACGAACAAAAGGAAAAATGTGTGATAATTTACTCGATAGTACAAGATCTTGTAGAAAGATTTTCAGAAAATATTATCAGTATTTATGGAATAGGGAGCTTTTTTGATAAAAAACTTCCTGATGATTGGATTATAAATGATATTGACATGATCAGTATTGTGAAATCCATTGAAAAAATCCCTAAAACACAGGATTGGACGGATGTGAGAAGATTAGATTACAAAAAAGGTCATTATACAGCAAATGTATTCTTTAATTCGTTAGAAGGACTTAAGCATAAGGAAGTCTATGAAAAAGAATCATGGGCAAATTACAAGTGGGCCTTATTGGATTTTATGATACCGCAGAATTCAGTAATCCTATATAGGAAACTTTTATTTGATGAGCTCCCCGAACTTGATTCCATTCCCTATGATTACGAGGATCTCCTGCGCCGTGCGTTTTATCATCTTAATACTTGCTTTAGATTAAAGAATGTGGAAGCGTCTATGAACAAATTCACCAAGGGGGTATTCAAATTTGCCTTTTTAATATGTGTTTATTTTGATGAGTTTTTCAAATATACTTCCATATTTGATATCACTTCAAAAATTAATGAATTGGTTAAAGATGAAAAAATAGACACATACTTATACGAAACAATCCTAACCTGCGCAAAATATAGGCGCGGTATTCAATTTTCAGAAAAATTCTCATCTCTAAGAAATAAATTTATCATTTATTGCTTTTTCTTATTGTTTGAAGGGAAGTTATGGAAAAAATACGATTGGGAAGAAATTATACAGTTTTGTCATACCACCTATAACGGTTTGAATTCATTGGAGGATATTGCAAGACGAGAAAGAAATTTGTATCATTCGAGAAAAAGTAAAAAATGAATGAATGAACTCGTTAAATCCCGTATGCATGACTAGCGATCATATCTGCCACATGGATTAATTCGCTGAGTTTGGTAGGCTCAAAGGGTTTATATTTTGACCATTTACCGTGATGAAAGATAATCGCTTGTAATATTTCATCATCAAACGGAAGGTTGTAGCGTTTTAATACAGCAATACATTCATCTACGTGAGAATCATACCCTACATAGTTAAATTTCTCAGTTATTTCTAAAGATGCTTCTTGCCTTTGAACCTTATTCGTATAAATTTTGCGGTATTGTAAGTCTAATTTAAAAGTATAATAAGGAACTTTACCAAAGTCGTGATAAATTGCCGTCTGTATGGCCTTGGGCAAGTCAATCTCGTTATAATTCTCTGATATGTCTATATGTTCTTCTCTTGACCAATTTACATATTTTTTCAGGAAATCAGCGTTTTTACGTATTTGGAAGACAAGATTGGTAACTAATAAGATATGGTCATATAATCCTCCCTCATAATCCCCATGATACCCTCCTAATGCTGCAGGGACCCATTTTGCCTCAGCTAAGATCTCTCTTATTTGTTCTTTAGAAGCATCTCCTATATTGATCTGGTTGAGAAAAAATTCAAAACTCATCGGTTTAAAATTGAGAAGATCAATGAGGTCTTCCTTTATGAACAACATAGGAGGATTATTTATAAAGTTCATTAAATCCATTATTAATAAATAAAGGGTTAATACCTATAAATCCGCTAGGACTATAAGTTTTTATATCATATAATTAGAGATTCAAACTTATAAAAATAATTTATCTCATCTTTTTTATTAAATCTTTAAATACTAATTAAATGTTTCTGAAACAACCTATAGAGGAAATATGCAATACCAAAATAACTGATCTCGATGGATTTCTCTTTTTTATCAATTGGATTTGGATACACATTTAACGCAGAAATTGAAGATAACTTTTGAATAAAACCGTTGATCGCGCCTCTCGAAATCGTCTCGTTCCTTACTTTTTCCAGAGCGGCTTTTAACTCTTCTAAAGATTGATATGTTATCCTTTGATTCAATAACAGATTTTCGTTAAAAGATAATTCTGGGTCAAAAAATTGAATATAATTATTATATTCGCCAAAAAAGAGTGCTAAAAATTCAAATTGTTTATCCGTAAGTGTCTGAAAAGGGATAGTTTGTAACTCAACATTCGAGTAAATTCCAACCTCTTCATTTTTTTCATAAATAAAATCACCGTGGATTACTCTTGTATTTGTAATCGAGTTCGCTATATAGAACCAGATGTCCATATATCGTAAACCACCGGATATGTTTACAGTAATCTTATCGTAATTCAGCAGCTTCTGTTGGTAAATGAGGTGGACTAATTCTGCGATAGGCTTAGTTTGAATGTGAAAATCAAATTTTACGTTTTTCACCTCAATTCTTCGTTCCACGTAATAGTTATTTAGTTCCTCTAATATCTTTTTAGCTTCAAGCGTTCCTGGAAGTGGTTCTCTTTCGGTAATAAAAATGAGCTTTTGAGTTATTTCTTTATCAATCGATAGGATTAACTTATGGGAAGTGTGTCCTACCAGTACAATTTGGCAATTTTTTTCTTGCATATTAAATGTTCCTATATTAGTATATGATCAAAGAAATTAATAAATGAGCCCTTTATTTATGATTATAACTACATTCTTTTAAACACATATATTATTCATGATATATGATCACAAAAAAGTATATAAACAAAAAATTCTTAATAACTATTGCACCTTAAATAAAAAAGATTAAAGAAAAATAGGGAGATAGGGCGAAATCTATAGAATACTATAGCCAAAAGACAATTTTCTTTTTTCTAAGATTGATTTATTAGGACAATCTTAATTTTATCTAAAGGGTGGGGCATTACAAGAGAAAAAAATATACTCTATAGCGGATAAAGACATTTATGTCGATACCGCTAATGTAATGTCTAATTATGGGGGAGTTAAAAATTCATTTACAGTGTTTAGTGTGTTCGGTGATTTTTGCAAGCGTATTTTCATTTTCATTTTGATGATAAACTGGGCGATCATATCCGAGCATAGATATCCTTAGAATTCTGGGC
>JAHLWV010000074.1 GCA_019057735.1 Promethearchaeota archaeon
AGTATCATATTAACATCTTTTCTTGGTAAATAATAAGTTACTAGTAATATACAAGAGGAAACAGATAGAAGCCACGGCGGCTACATAATCCTTTCCTGCTGCGTGGCCTGACCTGACTGATGTTCTCCTGGATACTTGTATTGCCTCTAATATCCGCCTCTGCCTTCGGTCCAATCGAACTCCCAAGAAATCTCTGGCAAATTTATTCCAATCACTTTGAAGTTTTTTTCTTAAAATTATGTGTTCTTCATTTATTTCTATCGTTCTTCTTCAGCTCCTTCTCTTTGGCAATAGTCGCCTTCATGAATTCTTCAAAGCTCCCCGGTCCTCCAACTTCTTTTCTGTCGATGTATATTCCCATCAATTTTGCCTCTTCTTTGGCTATCTCAAACACCAACCCCAAGTCCGGAATATTAACCACTTGTTTATTGTCAGCCGGACCAACTACAACCTTCCTACTGTAGGCCTGGTCTTTTAGGTCTCTTATTTGTGCAATATAATAAGAGATCCCGGCATGTTTTACATTCGTAAAATGTTCTCGCCATTCTTCTCTGGCTAACCTTATATATCTATATGCTTGAGCCCTTTCAATACCCCAGTTAAGTTTAATATAATCTACTATAAAGGATACCGGCTTTCTTCTTAACATCAGACTAATCTGGTGTATTCTTTTTTCTTTTTCTACCTCGTCAATCCTTTTTCCTGCCATTCATATCACCTCCCCTAACTACTGAATTCTCCTCTTCTCTTTCTCCTCTTTCTTCTCTTAAAAAAAGTTATTAACAAAGTTTTTTTCTTGAAAAAAACCTCTTCTTCTTAGCGTTTCACTTATAAACTCAAAAATCTCTTTTTCTTCTTTTAGATCCAATTGACCCATTTCAAAAAAATCTTCTTTCTATTCTCTATCTTCCTGACCTTAGAGTTTCCTGCCTCTGCCTCTAAAATATCAAAGATACTAAGAACTAAGATCAGAAAGAAAAGATAAGATACTTTTTAAACAACTTCTGCCCCCTGTATGGTATAGATATAGATAGGAGGCCACTTTTCTACCCTTGTTAGTATCTAAAAACTGCCCAACAAGGGTACTTTTCTACCCTTATAAACGATACTTTTTCCATTTATAAGGGTACTTTTCTACCCTTGTTAAGGGTACTTTTCTACCCTTATAAATGCTCAGCGGTTAAAAAATTTATCCGGGACTTTTACCTTGCCGAGTTTAAAATCTTCTTGACCATAAAATTTCCACCTACCCGATAAACTGAATATACTGCATTTTCTATAAAGCCCCCCAGACCTAATAACGTCAATTAAGCCATTATTAACTAATTCTCCTAAAGCCTTTGTAAATCTTTTTCCACTCATAATCTTTTTTCCTTCCCGGTAAGTATAGGATAGATCGCCGTTATTCCTGCCGTTATATTTACGGTGTATTTCGATATATACGGTCCTCGCGTAACAGCTTAGTCCCTTCCAAGCTTTTGAATCAATTAGTTCGTGAGGCAACATAACAAAAGGTGGATATCTTTTTCTTTTTTTCTTCATATTGACGTTACCCTTTCTCTGGGCCTAGCTGGTGGTCAGGCAGAAAGGGTAACCAAACCGTCCTAACCACCAAGCTAGGCAAGGCCATTTCTGGCCTTTATTTAATTCCCAATGATTAATATCATTCTTTCGGAGATCCCCCTCTAATTTTTTTAAATCCAAAATAAAAAAAGAACCAAAATATAAAGGCAAATGAAATATCCGCCCTCTTATCTTGGCCCTCTGTTGGCTGGATGGAGCTCTGCGATATTCAGGTGAAAGGCTATAAGTTACGACCCTCTTCTCCAGTGAAAAAACCCGCTTATTTATAGCCTAAAGTCTATTTTTTAAAGGTTTATAGTTACACTACTTTTGTCAAATTCGAAATAATCACCTCACTCGGGTCCGGGTTTAATAAGAAAATCGTGAATCTCTTCTAATATCTCAATCGATTTATTCATTGCCTCTGTTTGAGTTTGTATAAAATCATGCAGTCCTTCTAATGATTCGATCGACTTATTCAATGCATCTATTGTAATATTTTGGGAATTTACGAGATTAATCACAGATGGAATCCCCGAGACCAGAGCAATAAAAATTGCTAATAACAATAAAGCGGAGGAGATATCACCAATCGGGTTTGGCTCTATAATACCTAGGAATTTTAAAAATAACATAGACATAGCAAAAAAAGCAGTAATTCCCCCTATGTACAGTAATACCTTGAATAAAAAAGCATTTTTTGTAGAAAATGCGATGGCAATCAAAATGATAACGACTACAGCTTCAACCAAAGCGGTTTTTCTTAAAAAATTACTCAACTGATTTTCTTTAGCCTCTTTTTTTTTCATTTTATATTTCCCTTTACGTTTTTTATAATGAATTTAGGCGGGTAATCCTTGCTTGATCCCCTCTAAAAGCCCTAAAACCTTTTTCACTCCTTCCGAACCCTTCGATATTACTTCTAAAGGGGTATCATTATCTAACTCTCCACGGTGTGTATTTAACCATTCAGCCTCTTTAACCTTTTTTATAACCCCGTCCATTTTACAAAGAATCTTCTCTAATTCACGGATCTTCTTATTTGCTAAAGCATTGGGGACCGCTTTATTGGTCTCCCACCACGAAACCGTTCTTGCTGCATACAGGTATAAAACCTTTAATTTTTTTTCAATTGGAAACTGATCCAAAAAATTTGTTCCTGAAACCAAATTTATGCTCATCTGTAAAGCCAAAATATTTTTACCTTCCTTAGTTGCACCACCTAACAGAACATAGCCGTTTTAAGGCATAATGCCCCTGCCGATTAAAAACTTTTCATTCGGCATGTCTGACTCTATAAGTTCTTTTACTGTATAACCTTTACGTACAAGTTCGACTCCGGATTTATTAGGTTCACTTTCTAAAGATATATCTTCTTTATCTTTATATTTTTTAAGCGATAATAAATTTCTCACAGAATTTACTTTTTTCTTGATTTCATTTTCTTCGAGAATATGGGCTTTTACTAATTCCGCTATTGCTATTTGTAGTTTTATTTCCGGTAGCAAGGCTAATCCAGAAAAAACACCATCTATAAATTTATTTTTCCCTCCAGATCATAACTATTCCAATTCTTAATTGCTTCAGATATATCATTTATAGTTTTGTTTTGTTCTATCTCTAATTCAAGTCTTTCCCTTAAAGTCTTTTCCAAATTTATTCCTTTATATCTAATTACCAATTTTAAGTGACTTGGTTAGTCTTTATTTATATACAATCAATTGCCTTATATTTCTTATATTTCATTCCTTCATAATATATTTTACTGGCCTAACAAAGATTTTATAACAGGTAAAACCATCTAAATTCTCCAAATCGAAATTTACCTCTTTTCTGTTAGTGATTTATCTTCTTTGCTTCTCCTAACTATTATTATGTCTTCTTTGTTTAAAATCCATAGAGTAAAGTTTTACTACTTGGAACAAAACATTTCTGGTGTTTCAGTTTTAAATTTTCTAATTGGAGAAGGAAATCATTGTCCGAGCTTTTAAAATTCCATACCCCTAGTAATCCTATCGCCATAAATCCTTCCTTTACTGCCTTTGCCGCCTTCTTTTCCCCTTCTGTAAAAAGAATGGGAATATCCTGGGGATTAGCTGTTTCTTCGAAGAATAAGTAAAAAATTTTTCTTTTTCCTTTATAAGCTTTCTTGCGGTCTCATCCCAGTAATAATAAATGCCAAAAGATAAAGGTCACTTATCTTATATATGCTTAATATTTTGTTCATTATAAACAATCTCTCTATACTTAATTTTTTCTTGATTTTTCAGATATTCCCGGGCGATAATGATTGCAAGTATTCGAAAACCTTCACTAACGTATTTATTTAATTTTTTTCCCTTAACGCAAACAACATCCATTAGTTTATCTCTTTTATTTCAAATAAGTTATCAAATTTGTGTTCAGGTAAATTTTTCATGATTCGTTCGCGTAATTTAGGGGATGGATTCCTCGAGCCGTCCATTAGTTGAGACATATATCCACTACTTATCTCTAACTTATAGGCAAGCCAATTCTGAGATTTATTTTTTCTTATTAGGATTTTCTTTACTTCTTTCCTTCGCATATAGATTTTCATCTTTCACCTCATATACTTCTTAATGTTAGTATTTATTACTTACATATGATAATATCAGTTATGCTAAATTTTGTCAACGTTTTGTTAATTATTTTTACTTGCATTTATTAGCATAGTATGTTAGTATTATTTTGAAAGGAGGAATAGAACATGAAAAACAAATTAAAAGAACCGTTTCCGTTCGGTGATTTCTTAAAAAAATTACGTGCTCGTAAAGGAGTAAGCCTAAAAAAAGTGGAAGAGGCAACCGGTATTTCAAATGCTTACCTCTCGCTACTTGAAACCGGCGAGCGGAGGCGCTTCCCTAAACCCGACCGACTGATAGCTCTTGCCGATTACTATAATGTCTCGATTAAGGAATTATTGGAAAAAGCTGGATATTATAAAGAGAGGGATATTCAAGAAACAAAAGAACAACAAATTGAAAAAGCTTTCTTGCATGTTATAAGCGATCCGGCTTTTAAATACGGTACCCGACTTAAAGGTAAATATGATTTAGATAGTAAACGCTTTATTGTTGAAATGTATGAAAAACTAACTAAAAAGAGGCTAGTAGATTGAACGATGAATAACCTTTTTGAATTCTGTACAATAGATAATTTTTGCAGTCACGTGATGTTTGAATATAAAAAATTTCACTTCTTTAAGAATGAAAAATTTAATCTTGATGCTTACTTCCTCGCCAACGAATTTAGAAAATATTTCAAATTACAATACCCCTTATCACTACAACAGATTTTAACAATTTGTAATGATTCTAACTTCTCTGTTCATATACTTTCCGGTAAAAATAAGTCACGAGGATACAACTTCACTTATGGTAATACGGTAGCTATTTTCTTCAAGGAAAAAGATTCTCCTAGTGGTCAGATATTTACAATTCTGCATGAGCTTTATGAAATCATTTATAGAAATATTGATTTACAAAACCCTAACTTCTTCTACAAAGACATAAAAAAAGATATTGAATCAAAAGCCAATTTTTTTTCTGCCTGTGTCTATATACCATACGAAAACGCTCTTGATTGGATGGATTCTAACGGACTGGACGTATTCGGCTTAAAAAACTTTTTTAATTGTTCATATGTAACAGCGGTAATACAGATGAATAAAGTATTATGCAACATGATAAACGCATACACTCTTGTTCCAACTCCTGTGATTAGTATTTTTTATGAAAGACCTTATTGGAAAGGGGATAAAAAAGGAAAGATTCCTCGTTTGCAGCTAAAATTTTACGGTAAAAGCCAGGGATTTCCTTTTGCAATAAAGCGATCAGAGATTAAGGAAATTCTTTTCTCTAGCAAAGAACTAGGAGATATTACAGTACATAAATTGATAAATGCCTTTTCAAAATCTGACAATGAGTTACTATTACATAATCTCAAAATGGTATTTAGAGGCTCCGAGTTAAGAGTAGATATTCTTATACGGAAAGTAAATTGGAGAAAATATAAGTATGTTGCTAAAGTCTTGTTCCAGATTATTCCCTCCTTTCACAAAGACTTATTAAAGTTAGCCAACCGGCTTGGGATTAAACAGTATAATATCGATATCCACGCCTTTACAGACGAGGAATTTACGGAAACAGACTATCGTCTTCTGTCCGAGCTTGATCATGAGCACTGGCGCTGGCAATTATCCTACCTTTTAGATATAGATATTCCTTGATAAATTAAGTTAAAAGAGGTGATTTAAATGAATGTTGCTTTATATGCCAGAGTATCATCAGAGAAACAAGCAGAAAATGATCTCTCTATTCCTGCCCAGCTTAAAGCTTTAAGAAATTATGCCATAAAAAATGAATGGACAGTCTATAAAGAATTTGTAGATGAAGCTGAAAGTGCCCGTACCGCCAATAGACCTTCTTTTCAGAAAATGATTGCTCTCGCCAAACAAAAACCTAAATTATTTGATGCTATCCTTGTCTGGAAACTCTCTCGTTTTGCCCGTAATAGGGAAGATTCCATTATCTATAAAGCTCTTTTAAGAAGAAGAGGAATTTCAGTTATATCTATTAATGAAAAACTGGATGATTCTCCTTCGGGGAAAATGCTAGAAGGAATAATTGAAGTAATGGATGAATTTTATTCTGCAAATCTTGCTCAAGATACAATGAGAGGTTTAAAAGAAAATGCATCTAGAGGATTTCGGAATGGCGGAGTTCCACCTATGGGATATAAAACAAAAAAAGTTGTGATTGGTGCAAGTAAAAAAAGTATTTTAGATGTAGATAAAAATTTTTCTCCAATTATTCAACGAATTTTTAATATGTTCATTAGTGGTATGGGGGCAAAAGAAATTGTAAATAAATTAAATACAGAAGGCATTAAAACAAATAAAGGTAAATTTTGGAGTAAAAACGTTATTTATTATATTCTTAAAAACGAAGTATATACTGGAACTTTAGTATGGAATCGAAAAAATAAAAATCAATTTAAAGCAAATTCAAATAATTCTAATAAAGTAATACGTATTGAGAATAAATACCCTGCACTTATTGGCAAAAAAACTTTTTTCGATGTACAAAACCTTTTAAAAGAAAGAAGTCCTAAAATAACCTCACCTAGAACAATTAGCAGTAAATATCTTCTGAGTGGATTAGTTTTTTGTGGTAATTGCGGTTCTAGAATGGTAGGATGTGCCGCTAAATCTTCACAATATTTTTATTATGCTTGTAATAACTATTGCAAGAAAGGGAAAAATATTTGTAATGCTAAACTTCTTAATAAAAACAGATTGGAAACCTTCATTATAAATAGAATTAAGGTAAATATTTTAACAAAGAAAAATTTAGAAGAATTAGTACAACTTACCAATAAAGAGCTAGTCAAGAATAAAACAGAATATAAGGATCAATTGGATTTATTAGATAGACAATTAGCGGATCTAATAAAAAGGCGTAGCAAACTTTATAATGCTTTAGAAACTGGAAAATTAGATATAGAATATTTAGCTCCGAGGATAAAAGAATTAAAATCTCAAATAGATATTCTAAAAGAAAAAAGAGAAAAAATAGTTGAGAACTTTAAAACAACTGAAATAAAAACCCTAAAATCAAGCGAAGTAAAGGAATATGTATCTGATTTAAAAAAGTTATTGAGCAATGGTACTATAATCGAACAAAAATCTTTTATAAAATCTTTTATAAAACGTATTGAAATTAATTTACCAAAAGTAATGATTGACTATACTGTTCCTCTAAAAATAAAAAAGGCAGAACATCCTACAAAAGAAGTTCTACCTTTAGAATGGAATGGCTGAGGGAGGTGGGCTCGAACCACCGCTCCCAGATCCAGAGTCTGGTGTCCTACCACTAGACGATCCCTCAACTCTATAATAATTTTTTCTTTTTTTTATTTTATACTAAATTGGGTTATTTGAAAAGTCTAATTAATTATTTTTTCACTTCTTTTATTTTTTCTATAGCTTCTTTTAAACGTTTAACGGTCTTGTCCTGACCTAACACTACCATTAATTCAAACAAACCGGGACCTACTTTTTTACCGCTAAGCGAAACCCGAGTAGGATGGATTATTTGGCCGCCTTTTATTTGTAAAGAAGAGGCAACTTCTCTTACTGTATTTTCAATACTTTCTTCATCCCAACATTTAAGAGCAGAAAGCTTTTCCTTTAAAGCTTGCAAAATACCTGGTACACCTTCTTTGTTTAATACGCTATCAAAGGCCTGGGGGTCAATATCTATTTTATCCACAAAAAAATAATCAGCAAAGTCAATAAACTGAGAAAAATTTTTAATCCTTCCCTGCATCAATTTTACTACTTCTTTTATGTACTCATTTTTTGCCGGAGAAAGACCTTCTTCTTTTTCAATATAATTAGCCTCTTTAAGAAAGGGAAGAAGCATTTTGGTTAAGGAATCGATAGACATGTTTTTTAAATATTCACTATTAAACCAATTTAGTTTTTCCATACTAAAAACAGCGGCATGTTTGGAAATTTTATCCAGAGTAAATTCTTTAATTAACTCTTCTTTTGAGAAAATTTCCCTTTCATCCCCTGAAGACCAACCTAAATGTGCAATATAGTTTACTACCGTCTCCGGAATATAGCCCATTTTTTTATATTCCATAACTGAAGTAGCTCCGTGACGCTTACTCAGCCTGGTGTGGTCTTGCCCCATAATCATAGGGATATGAGCAAATTTTGGCACATCAAATCCCAAGGCTTCATATATTACTATCTGTTTGGGAGTATTAGAAATATGGTCATCTCCTCTCATAACGTCGGTAATCTTCATTAAGGCATCATCAATGACTACCGCATAATTATAAGTAGGAATTCCGTCTGATTTCATAATTACAAAATCACTTAACAGCCCACCATCAAAAGTTACTTCACCCCTTAATAGGTCATTAAAGGCAATTTCTTTGGCAGGAATTTTAAGTCTTATTACCGGCTTTCTACCTTCTGCTTCATATCTTTTCTTTTCCTCTTCACTAAGGTTCAAACAATGTCTATCATACTTAAGAGATTTATTTTCTCTTGTCTGTTTTTCTCTACTTTCAGCCAGCTCTTCTCTGGTACAATAACAATAATAGGCTTTTTGGTCTTTCAATAATTGCTCAGCATATTTCTGATAAAGATGCAATCGTTGCATCTGATAATAAGGACCATATTCCCCGCCTTTTCCGGGACCTTCATCCCAATCTAAACCCAACCATTTCATGCCTTCCAATATCACATTTACTGCTTCTTCGGTAGACCTTACTTGATCGGTATCTTCAATACGCAAAACAAAAGTCCCTTTACAATGTCTGGCATAAAGCCAATTAAATAAAGCCGTTCGGGCTCCTCCAATATGTAAATAACCAGTTGGACTGGGTGCAAATCTAACTCTAATTTTATTATCCTCCATTTTTCCTCCACCCTTAATTAGTATATTTGTCAGATAGTATATTTAGCAGAAAACAAGATCTCTACTATACTATATTTCTCTAAACTTGTAGGACGAGTGTCTCGCTTTTGTTACTTTTAAACCATTTTATTATAATATAAAAATATTGATAACACAATTTAAAGCTCATTTAACTAATTCTGACACCGGGACTATTTCTATGCCAGCTTTAATCAATTCAGGAACCATCCTCTTCAGTACGTAAAAAGTATTTATCCGGCTATGACCAATAGCAATAACCTCCCCTTCTCTTAAGGCAGTTTCTTGAACTTCCAACATCTGTCCTTTAATATATTCCATATCGTTCTCATTATCCAAAAAGACCGACCTTACTGCAGACTTAATTTCCATCTCTTGGGCTACTTCATAGGCAATGGAATCCTTGGTGGTTATACTATCTATGAAAAATAAATTATATTCTCTAATTTCTTCTAAAATTATCTCCATTATTTCTCTATCTTCGGTGATCTTTGAGCCCATATGATTATTAACCCCTATAATATAAGGGAAATTTAAAATACAGTCTCTAACAGCCTGTCTGATTTCTTCTTCTGACATACAGGATTTAATGGTGCCAGGTCCGGGGTCAGCATCAGAATTATTAGGCTCCATCGGTAAATGCAACATAATTTCCTGATTATATTTTCTGCCTTCTTCGGCAATAAATTCAGAATACTGGAGAAAAGGTAATATAGATAGTGCCACAGGAAATTCCAATTCCATTATTTTTTTCGCCACTTCTGTTTCATATCCTAAATCATCTATTATAAAAGCTACTTTAGGGGGAAAGTTTATCTCTTCCTCTGAAGAGGCTAAATCATTAACTATTAAATCTGTATATTGTTCGCTGTCATAAG
>JAHLWV010000412.1 GCA_019057735.1 Promethearchaeota archaeon
TTTCTTATTTTAGTTATAAGCCTGTAATTTTTTTTAAAGAGCGCCCTTTACTTGAAATTTTCAAAAAATTCTTTGTTTAAAAATTTGTTAATATTTTGAGTTAGTTTTTTCTTCACGGAATCTAAACCTTCGGGGAGAACTCTTGTGTTTCCGATTATATCAATAAATCCTAACTCTGTGCCATATCTTGGAACTACATGGATATGTAGGTGGTCTATGCTTGCCCCAGCATAATTTCCTTGATTTATTCCAATGTTGTAACCTTTTGGACTATATAAATCATCAAGTAATAGTTGCAAACCCTGAATTGTTCTATTCATATGCAAGAGTTCTTTTTTCGTTAATTCAGTATATTTTGTAATGTGCCTATTTGGAACGCACAAGAGATGTCCAGGGTTGAAAGGATAAAGATTTAACAGCACAAAACAAATATTATCCTCATAAATTTTTAAAGAGATTACTTTCTCGTCGTTTTCTTTAACCGAGCATAAAATGCAATCAACATCTGGTCTTGATTTACCCTGAACATAGTCTAGTTTTCCTAATGCTTGTAACCATTTGTCAAAAATTATTCTACTCACTTTTGGAACTTAATTATGAATATAATGAAAAGTCGGTAGTAAAATCTTTAGATTTAGTTATTTCTCCTGGTTTTATCTTTCCTGAGCAATGTTCGTTAAGGAGCATATTAGAATAGGCAGAACAAGTAAAAACCTTTCTAACAGCCTTGAAAAAGGAATTTTTCGAGATAGTTCCATCTTTTTTAAGAAACATCTGTTCACTTATTTCATATCTGAATTTCTGAGTATCTATTCTAAAAAAAACATCTTTTATGAGGAAAAACTTTCTGATATCCATAAAAAAGAATATTTTTCCATTATTTTCTAACGAGTTCAAAGCATCAACTTGTTGTGGAGAAATTTGAATTGGATTAGAGATAATAATTAAATCCTTATTTTTTGGTTTTATTACAACCATTTTTTGCGCAATAGGGCCTTTTGTATTTGGGAATACAAATTGAAAACCAAACTCAAGTTTTTTTTCGTCAATCGGAATTTTGTTTCTTAAAAGCCCTTCGTCAAGCAAATAATCTTGAATTAGGTTTTTTATATTATTAGCGTTATCTGTCATTATGATTCTTATTCAATATTTATATACAAACAATTTATTTTTTGTGGATTTGATTGTTTTATTGATAAAACTAAATTCATGAAGTTTAAGCGTGTAAAAGGGAATAACAATTGCGATAAATCTTAATATTTGCCTTTCGGTCTAGTTTGGGGCTGAATCCCAGCGTTCTTTAGTTTTTCAATGTTTTTATTGAGTTCTTCTGATGAGGAACAATACATTACTTGGAGAGATTCAACATCTATGAATAGAGATCCTACTATTCCTAAACCCATCAATTGATTGTTTTTGTCGATAAAAGTATTATCAATATTCATTTTAATTGCTTGTTTACTGTTCTCGAGTTCAACAAGTTGGGGCTGACAAGCAGTGTATCCGGCTCCTCTATTTGTAATCAAATAATTCATTAAAGCAAAATCTAATTCATCATTTATTTCTCCCTGTTCTTGGAGGACTTTTATCACATTTGGAGCACTTGGCAACGACATTATCGCTAATTGGTGTAAACTAAAAAAGATAAAAAAAATTGTGGTAAATAATTAGGTACGTTTATCAATCTGTACACGATCGACGCTATGCAAAGCACAATTCATACTTTCTAATTTCTCTTTAATTGATTCAAGTGAGAGTTCTTCAGTGCCTTTAATTGTTATAAATATCGATGTAGTTTTTTGATCAATCTCATCTGTTTTAATCTGGACATACAAAACGCCGGGAACCTCCTCTAACGCTTGCGCAAGCCCGTAATTTGATGGAATGTGCGGTTTTAAGACATCTAAGTCAAATTCTATTCGACCCATTATTTGGATTTAAACCTTTTTTTGAATTATATTTTGATTATTTGATGAAAATTAGTTCAATAATTGATAAAGTGGTATTTATAATTTAGTTTTATTATATTTCAAAAAATCTTCAAGAGTTTTTATTAATTCTTTTGGTATTTCGTCTGGTTCTATTATTTTATCTGCTTTTTTAAACATTTCTCTCTTTATAAAATTAGGGATTTTAGTATTTAGAGCGATAGATTTAGAATTAGTCAATAAAGCGGCTTCGATATCTCGTCCGGTGTCGCCAATAACTACGATTTCATCTAGTTGTACGTTTATTTTTTCGCACACATTTTTTAAGTGATCTGGGTGTGGTTTAAGATTCTTAGTATCGTCACGACCTACTATGACTTCAAAGTAGTGAAAGATACCAGCTGTTTCTAGTGAGATTTTTGCGTTGCTATGTGTATTATATGTAAAAACAGCTTGTTTGAGTTTTTTCTTTTTGGCAAACTCTAAAACGTGGTCGATACCAAGAGTTAGAGTTGCTTTAATGGCAGCTTCGCGTTCGACTTGAATTACGGCATTATTCACATCGTTAATAATTTCTTTAATTTTTTCAGAAGATAACCCTAACTCTTTAAATATTATTCTTGAGATTTTAACATTTTTTAAAATAGGCATTTCAATTGAAAGCTTTTCCTTTGGTATTCCATAAGCTCTTAATATTTTAATAGCCTTCCTTCGAGCTTTAATGGAGTTAATTTTAAAAAGTATTAACGTACCGTCCAAATCCCATATAATTGCTTTAATCGGTTTTTCGTTCATTTAATATACCAAATCGGAATAGGTCGGCCCTGTAGGCGTTAAAATAGATTTTTTCAGTTTTACCTGGCTTACAATGAAAGGTCCAAATTCGAAATTTTTATTCTCATTGATCAAGTTTTTTAAAGCACTAAAATTTTGATAATTTACTTTATCCTTTCTTAATCTTCCTATCGTAAGATGGGGTTTAAACCCAGTTCTTTTATCTTTTTGAATTTTCAATCGCTCAGATAAGAGTTGTTCAATTGTGTCTTTAATTTGTTGTAAAAATTGAACATCTCCAATAAGCTTTACCCATAAAACAGAG
>JAHLWV010000413.1 GCA_019057735.1 Promethearchaeota archaeon
GTTACTAGATTATGATTTCATTAAAAAAGGGTATTCACGCCTTCAATATTTAGAATTATAGTAATTTTAAAATCTCGTTTAGAATTTGATTCGAACAAAAGTTCCGTTATATTTTTAAAACCCTTTTACTTTATTTTAAGTATAATTACGGATGTGGATGTTATGAATGAAAAATCTAAATTTTTAGTTTCAACACCAAATTTCATAGAGATCATATCCGATATTATTATTAGATAAAATTCTTTTCTTTATGGAACGAATTTCGAAAGAAACTCTCCACATCCTGTTTCATAAATAAAAAACAGAACTTTTACATATTAATAAAATAATATTTCAAAAAAGTACAATAACAAAATGTGGTGAGTTATGCAATATATTGAAAAGGAAAAAGAAATAATCCAGTTTTGGAAAGAAAATAAGATATTCGAAAAGAGTGTCGAGTCTAGATCAAAAAAAAACCCTTATGTATTTTACGATGGGCCTCCATTTGCCACAGGCTTACCCCATTACGGGCATATATTAAGTTTTGTAACAAAAGACGTATTTCCAAGGTACTGGACGATGAAGAATCATCGCTGCGAAAGAAGATGGGGATGGGATTGTCACGGGCTCCCTATAGAAAGCATTTGCGAACGAGCATTAAATTTAAAGCAGAAGAACGAAATATACGAGATGGGCTTAAGTGAGTTTAACGAATTCTGTAGATCGAAAGTTCTTGAGTACACTAATGAATGGAAAAACACCGTTGAACGGATGGGCAAATGGATTGAATTTGATAACGCTTATAAGACAATGGATAACTCGTATATGGAAACAATTTGGTTTATATTTAAGAAAATATACGATGAAGGATATGTGTACAAAGGTAAAAAAGTTCTTCTTTATTGTCCAAGGTGCGAAACACCTCTTTCAAATTCTGAAATATCTATGGATAACAGTTATAAGGATGTTACCGAAAAATCTGTTATAGCAAAATTCAAATTAAAGGATAATTCAGATACACATTTGCTTGCATGGAGTACAACGCCATGGACATTAATTGGAAATGTAGCTTTAGCAGTAAATAGTAAACTTAATTATGTTAAAATCAGGGTTGAAGATGAATTTTTAATTTTGATCAAATCCAGATTAGATATAATAAACGAGAATTACGAAATAGTTGATGAATTTATAGGAGAAGATTTAATAAATAAACCCTATGAACCATTATATAAAGTTTCTGTCGAGACTGAGAAAGTAGGCCATTTTATCATTGATGGAGGTGAAGATGTCTTGTCAGATGAAGGTACGGGAATAGTACATATGGCTATGTATGGAGAATTTGATTACGAAATGATTAATAAATACGACATGCCGATAATCCAACACATTGATGAACACGGTAAATTGGCTGACGGTCCAGAAGATTGGAAGGGTTTGTGGTTCAAAGATGTTGATAAAAAAGTCTTAGACGACTTGAATAGTCGAAATCTTTTATATAATACAGAAGACTACAAACACTCTTATCCTTTTTGTTATAGGTGCGATACTCCTCTAATATATAACGCCCTTGATGCTTGGTTCATAAACATTCAGAAAATAAAACCTACGCTTCTAAAAACAAATGAACGAATCAATTGGTATCCTAAAGAAATTTCTAAAAGATATCAAAACATTATAGAAACCGCTCCTGATTGGTGTATTTCGAGAAATCGATTTTGGGCTACTGCTATGCCAATATGGGTATGCGTGCAGTGTAATACCATTAAAGTGATAGGTTCTGTGAAAGAACTACAAGTTCATGCTAACGAAACGGTTCCTGATAATTTAGATCTACATAGGCACATCGTGGATGATATACATTTGAAATGCTCTGAATGTGGAAATACAATGAATCGCATACCTGAAGTGTTTGATTGTTGGCTCGAATCGGGTTCAATGCCATATGCTGCAAAACATTATCCTTTTGAGAATGTAGACTGGTTCAAGCACAATTTCCCTAGCGATTTTGTGTCTGAATACATTGGACAAGTAAGGGCTTGGTTTTACTACATGCATGTAATCTCAATTCTGATGTTTGATGAAATTCCGTTTAAAAATGTCGTCGTAAACGGTAATATACTTGCTGAAGATGGAACCAAAATGTCAAAATCAAAAAAAAATTACGCTGATCCGTCTCTTATAATAGGAACATATGGAGCTGACGCTTTAAGGATTTACCTATTAGCGTCTCAGCTAATGCGAGCAAAAGATTTAAACTTTAAAGAAGAAATTGTTAAACAAGTCTATCGGAGATTTAATTTGTTATTATTCAATGTTCTAAATTTCTATTCTTTATTTGAAGTCAACAATTTATCTATAGATAACGCCAAATCAGAAAATATTTTAGATAGGTGGATTATAGACTTAGTAAATAATCTTACACGGGATGTGACTCAGCGATTAGATGACTACGATACAGGAGAAGCAAGTAAATTAATTATTAATTTTGTTGAAGATTTGTCAACTTGGTATATCAAAAATAGTAGAAATAGGTTTAAAAGCGAAATAATAAAAGAAAAGCTAGCAGCTATGAATACTTTGACGTATGTACTTCACAATTTATCGAAAATCCTTGCTCCATTAACGCCCTTCATTTCTGAAATGATATATCAGAAATTGAGAGAAAAAAACCTCGTAAAATACGAATCCGTACATTTAGACCTATGGCCAGATTATGATCAAAGTTTATCCTTTCCAAATCTAAGTGCTAAAATGAATTTAACTAAGGAAATAGTTCAAAAATCTTTAGAATTAAGGGAAAAGGTTAAGATACCTTTACGACAAGTATTAAAAAAGATAACACTAAAAGGAGTAAGTTTAGAAGATGATTTTTTAGAATTAATTAAAAAAGCATTAAATGTAAAAGAAATCGTTATTAAAAATGAAGATACGATTGAATTAACTGTAGAATTGGATACAGAAATCACGAGAGAACTAAAATTAGAAGGAATAGCTAGAAACTTAATAAGAAATATTAATAATTATAGGAAGAAAAT
>JAHLWV010000414.1 GCA_019057735.1 Promethearchaeota archaeon
TAGTGAAAGACATGTATTCGTTATTCCACTCACGCTCAACTCCTTTGAAGTAATAATCTCTTAACCATTTTGACCTTTTTAATAAATGATGAGGTTTAGCAATACTATATTTTGGTTCTTCCTTCTTTATTTCTGTTCTATGATCTAAGTCGCTCAGTTATAATATTCCCCCCTTATTTATATTTAATATTAAAAATGAAGTAAAAGTAACTTACAATATTGATAAATTTAATTTTTGATCAATAATAAATATTCAAATTATTTGATATAATATTACCATTTAATTATTTCCTATCTTTTTGAATCAAACTTAAATTGTTATAAAACTATTTTTAATTTAGAAACCATTTAGTTTAATTATAAGCATCTTATTTTCTTAAACAGAAAGTAGTAAGATTTTTTCTTATGGAACTACAAGAGTATAAGTGTGAAATTCTAATAATAGGAGCGGGACCAGCAGGATTGAGTGCTGCCATTTATTGTGGTAGAGCAAATAGAAACACGATAGTATTAGAAGGAAAGGAACCGTCTTCATTAGCAAAAACGAAAGAAATTCAAAATTGGTTAGGAGAAATAGATGTTACTGGGGTAGAACTATTAGAAAAGTTTAAAAAGCACGCCGAAAGCTATGAAAGCGTTAAAATCATTAACGGAGATGTTATAGCATTAATGTTAGGAATGGGAGTGAACATGATTTCTACGAGAACGGCCAACATAACATCCGATGTGGTTATTATGGCTACTGGAACGGGGAAAAGAAAAGAAGTGATTAAAGGAGAAAGCTCTTTAATAGGTTATGGAGTGTCATATTGCGCTTTATGTGATGGTCCATTATACAAAGAAAGAAAAGTTTTTCTCTACGGGTCGGATAAAGAAGTTTTGGAAGATGCGTTAGCTCTTAACCAAATGGGATGCATAACACATGTTATAACTAATGTGGGGATTGAAGATCTGCCTGAAGAAGTTGCTTTAGTAAAAGAAAAAGGAATAGAAATCATTGATAATACCGAAATCATTGAAGCTGTTCCGGATTCTGACGGTATAATACATAAAATTGTATGCAAATCTACTAAAAACGATTCTGTTGAAAGTGAGGATTTCATAGAATATGAACTGGATGGACTCTTCATTTTATCGCACATCCCCTCTAATGCAATTTTTAAAAAAGGAGGAGTTGAATTAGACGAAAATGGTAATGTTGCAATTAATGAAAACCAACAAACAAATATCCCGGGAGTGTATGCTGCAGGAGATGTCACTGGAGGTCTTTTTCAAGTCGTATTTGCTGCTGCAGAGGGGGCAAGAGCTGGAATTAACGCTACTAAATACATTCGCCATATAAAGAAGGACTAATAAAATCTAATTATATAATATCGAGTATATAATACTCGAGCGTTATTGGGAAAAGGGAAAAAATCTAAAATCGTTTATAAGAAGGGAGATAAAATAAGATTATGTTCATAATCTTATAGTAGATTCTACTATTTCAACTATGCAAGCACCAAAGAAACAAGCACCCAAGAATCAGAATTAAATTGTAATATTCTTAAATAATTATTATACAATAATATGGATATACAATCTTTACACAATTTATGGTAATACGAGGATATTACACCGTATTATGTAATATCACGATGTCATTTCTTTTATTATGGTAGACTATAAGGTTTCAGACTTTATCGACGATTTTCTAATTTCGAAGGAAGTAGAAGAGGGATGTGCGCCATCAACTATTAAAGCGTATCGATACGATCTTGAAAAGTTTATTAGCCTTGTAGGAGATATTGACCTTGAGTCGCCAATCCTTAGACAGCGTATTAGACTCTTTTTAAAACACCTGAAAGATTTAAATTATACAAAAAAAGGGATCAGCAGAAAAATCGCCTCTTTACGGTCTTTCTTTAAGTTCTTAACGTTAAATGAATTTATGACTAAAAATCCAATGGCAACGATTAAATCTCCTAAAATTAAGATAGAGGAGAGTTTACCAAAATTCCTTAATGTTGAGGATATTGAGGTAATTTTTAACAAGTCGAAGGATAAAAAACTCTTTCACACCAAGAAGAGCCAGAGATATTATTTAATTGTAAGATTACTTTATTCTACGATGGCTCGTGTCAGTGAGTTGTGCGACATCCAAATCAAAGATATTGATTTTAATAAAGGGTACATCAGATTAAAAGGGAAAGGTAGTAAGGAGAGGATTGTTCCGGTAGATTATCATACATTAAAACTTTTCACCGAGTATCTAGAAAATCGAATATCTTACAGCTCCGAAGATTATCTTCTAGTTAATACGCGATTCCAAAAGTTAAATCCTAGAGTAGTCCAAGCAGATGTTAAAACGATTAAAGAGAAGTGTGGTTTCCCAGATTCAAAAATTATAACACCTCATATTTTCAGACACACGGGCGCTACTCATCTAAGGCGTTCGGGTATGGATATTAGTGAATTGCAGGATATACTAGGACACAGCTCCCCAAATACGACAAGAATCTATGCAAAGAACGACATTACTAAACTACGGCAGTCTTACTCAGAAATGCATCCTTTAAACAATAGCGATTTTAATCTATAATTGCAAGTTTAAAATTAAATACTTCTATATCATTATAGGGGATACTTCTACTAATCCTCTACGAAAAAGTCAAAAGTATAAGAAAGTTTAAACTTAATTTGTTCTATACTTACTTATATATCACGATATATCACGAAAATTATAAATAAAAGTCGGTTAATCATGGACGAGGAAGAATTTAGAAAACATTTCATGACAAAATCAGTTTTTAATCAAGCTAACTCACTTGACATGAGCTATGTTCCAGAAAAAGTATATTGTCGCGACGAAGTTATTAACAACCTTATCTATAACTTTAGACGGATTCTTGAAGAAGAAACACAGCCTTCCGTCAATACGCTTTTGTTGGGCCCAGGGGGCGTTGGTAAAACCTGTACTGCAAGGTATTTTGGTAGAAACTTTAAAACAATAGCGTTAGAAAAAGATGTAAATG
>JAHLWV010000415.1 GCA_019057735.1 Promethearchaeota archaeon
TAGAAGATTGCGTAGTTCTTATAGATTCTTCGAGATCTATGGTTAGGAAGGATTTTAAACCTAATCGTCTATTAGCCGCACTGGAAACAGCAAAAAACTTTATTCACGAGAAATTTATAGTAGATCCGAAAGATAGAATAGCAATTCTATCTTTTGGTGCGACGATCAAGAAACTTTGTTCATTTAGTTATGATGAAGAACAATTGGTTAAATCGCTAGAAAAAATCCAAGTTTCTGGTACTGGTTTGTTAGACGAAGGATTAGCTTTCGCAATCCAATTTCTAGTTGGTGAAATGCGAAAATTAGGAGGTAAAACCAGTAGAATTTTTATTATATCAGACAATAAATTAGAATACAAAGAAAAAATTAAAAAAACAATTGATATTGCAAAAGGTTTAGGTATTTTTTGTGATGCGTGCCAACTGGGGAAAACTCAAGATTACTCTCAAAGCATCTTAAAGAAAATTGTAAGACTTACTGGAGGTCAATTTGGATTCTTTAACAATTCAAAAGCGTTATTAAATGCTGGAACGTCATTTGCATCAAAAAAAGAACTTAAACTCTCGACAGATTATTATTCTCAAGATAAAAAAAGCGACTTGGCGCCTCTAATAAGTGATATTGCGCTACAATTGAGAAGACCTAGCCTTTTAGACATAAGGCTGATGATGGGTAGTAGAGAGAGAGGTCAAGAAAAATGTCAAATCTGCCACTCTGTAAAAGCACCACTAACGAGTTCTGATTTTTTTAGCGAAGGCCGATACTGTCCTTCTTGTGAACGCCCAATGCACCTTTCGTGTGCAGCTATGTGGGCAAAGAAAACTGAATATAAAGAAAATGTGTTCAGATGTCCGTTTTGCTTTTTTTTGTTGGAACTTCCGCCAGCAGCAGCAAAGTTAATAGAAGAGAAAACTGATGATGAACCAAAAATCAAACTAATTGATGAAAGTGGTATAAATACTACACAAATGGCTTTAATTCCAGAATATAATGTTGAAGATATCAATTCGTCTTGTACGTATTGCCATAGTATTTTTTTAGGGGATTACAAGGTATTTCAATGCCAAAAATGTGGAGTTTATTACCACGAACCATGTTTAAAGAAAATGCATTCTGAAATTAAAGCTTGTAGGGCTTGTGGAGCTCAGATTCTATAAGTAATACTAATCACCTTTCTCTTATTTAGTTGAAATAAGAAAGTAAATTATTTACATAACCATTATAAGTAGTAACAATGTAATTGTCAGTTAAAATTAAACTGGTAAAAAACAATTTAGAATTCTGTCATGTCAAACACTAAAAAAGAAAAATGGGTAATTACTTCAGCATGGCCTTATGCGACTTACGTGCCTCATTTGGGAAATATGATTGGAAGTACTTTATCGGCTGATGTATTTGCAAGGTATTGTAGGTTAAAAGGAGACGAAGTCGTTTTTGTTTCAGGATCTGACACACACGGTACTCCCGTTGCAGTCGCAGCTAAAAAGTTGAACATGCCGGCTGAAGAATTAGCTAAAAAAAATCACGCTTTAATAAAAGATTTGTACGAGAAATGGAACATATCGTACGATAATTATACTGTTACGTACAACCCAACGCACATTGATTTTATAAGGAAATTTTATCTGGAAGTTCAAAAAAATGGATATGTCTTTGAAAGAGAAATCGAGTCGCTTTATTGCGAAAACGATAAACTATTTCTTCCTGATAGATTTGTTGAAGGATTATGTCCTCACTGTGGAGACGAGAATGCGAGAGGAGATCAATGCGATAAGTGTCAGAAATTGCTAACTCCTTTAGATTTAAAAACTCCCCGTTGTGCTATTTGTACCAATACTCCTGTAGTCCGTAAAACTAGACATTGGTATTTAGATATACCAAAATTGCAAGATAAATTAGGAGAGATGATAAATAACAATTCTATTATACCACAGAATGCCAGGAAGATGTGTTTAAATAGTATCGCAAAGGGAATTCCAGAACGCTCTATAACTCGAGATTTAGAGTGGGGAATCCCCGCACCATTTAAAGGTGCGGAAGAAAAAACGATATATGTTTGGTTTGAGGCTGTATTGGGATATATTTCCGCTGTTAAAGAGTGGGCTGAGACAATTATTAAAGATTCAAAAAAGTTTGAGTATTTTTGGAACGATCCCGACACCAAAACGGTTTTTTTCATTGGAAAAGATAATATAATTTTTCACCTTATTATTTTTCCAATACTTTTATTAGCATATAACGAGGGTAAAAGTAACGATAAGCGATACGTACTGCCATACAATGTTTCTTCTACAGAATTTTTAATGTACGAAAATGATAAATTCTCTAAATCGCGAGGAAATGGAATATGGATCGATGAGGCTTTAAAATTAGCTCCTTTGGATTATTGGCGCTTTACGTTAATATATAATCGCCCAGAAACGAGCGATACTTCATTTTTATGGTCAGAATTTGAAAACAATATTAAAACTTTAAATGATAACATTGGCAACTTTATCCATAGAACGCTAACTTTCATTGACAAACAATTTGAAGGAAGAATTCCAAAAAAATTAGAAAACGATGAAGTTGATATACAATTCATAGATCGCATAAATTCGATTAGTGAAGAGATAGGTGAAAGTATACAGAATTTTAAATTAAGAAAAGCTTTAAGAGATATAGTTAATTTTGGAAAGGAAGGAAATGTTTACCTTAATAACAAAGCCCCTTGGCATTTGATTAAACAAAATAAGGATGCAGCTGGACACGTATTTAATATATGTGCTCAAGCTGTTTACGCATTTGGTGTTTTATTAAGTCCATTTATTCCCGGAACATCTGAAAAGATACTTTCTTATCTGAATGTACCAAATTTTAAGGACTTAGCTTGGGATAGTATAGATGAAAATGCCATTAGAGAAGGCTTGAAAATTAAAAAAC
This sequence comes from Promethearchaeota archaeon, assembly GCA_019057735.1. The sequence continues at coordinate 2,923 of JAHLWV010000415.1, forward strand.
CAAAGCCATTATTTCAAAAACTTGAGATTGATGATTTAAAAAAAGGTCTTGAAGAAATTAGAAAAAAAAGTGAAAAAAAAGG